>JAYWDR010000353.1:0-4531 GCA_043779735.1 Cyclobacteriaceae bacterium
GCTAAATATGACATGCTCATTGTTGAAATCGGCTATATAGCCGGTTTCCAACCCAACAGCGCCACAGTCGACAATATTAAGGCCTTTCTACAGCAAAGATTAAACAAACCAGGTGGAATCACGGTAATTCAAAATGAAATACCATCCCAGGGAAAAAATTCTTATTCACCTGCAGAGCTATTGAGTGTTGAAAGCAGCTCAAGGTCTCAAAAGGATACCGGAACTACGATCACCATATTTATGTTTTTCGCAGACGGTGATTACGCATCCAATCTGTCCAGCCTGAAATCGTTTGGACTTACTATGAGCAACTCTTCGCTTACTGTCTTTGAAAAGACTATAAGGAGTTATTCAGGTGCTTCCGGACAACCTTCGGTCGTCAGGTTAGAATCCACCGTCGCATTACATGAACTAGGACATATGTTCGGCCTGGTCAATAATGGAACTTCTATGCAATCGGCCCATGAAGATTCAGCGCATGCCTTGCATTGTGATAATGACACCTGCCTGATGTATTTCAACTCGGATACCAGCGATGGTGTAGCCAGGTTGTCAAGTGGCGTCCTTACTTTGAATCCAAATTGTTTGAATGATCTGAAGGCTGCCGGAGGACTTTGATTTTTAATTAACCGATCACTGAAGGAATCTTGACAAGGCAGACTAATCAATCTTAAATCTTACAAACGTCCCCATGGGCAAATCCCTACCCTGCTTTGACTTAAGATAAAATTCACCGAACTCATGCTGGGGCCCGGGAAAATGTGTTTTCACCACATTTAATCCTACCGTTGCTGACAGCCCCACAGCATACATAGATAGAATAAAGAACGACTCTTTCACCGTCAACAACGCCTTACTCAGCTTTACCAATTCATTGAGTTGCTCCTGAAGAGTCCACTTCTCTCCTTCTGGGCCTCGGCCGTAGGGTGGCGGGTCCATGATAATGCCCTGGTATTTGTTTCCCCGTTTCACTTCACGTTTGACGAACTTGAACGCATCTTCATACACCCAACGAATATTATCCTGGTTGTTCTGTTTCATATTCTGGTTTGCCCAGTTCAATCCAGGACGTGATGCATCGCAGTGCGTAACATCTGCACCTGCCGTTTTAGCCACTACCGATGCAGCACCTGTATAAGCGAACAGATTCAGGATCCGTGGGTTCGCTCCCTGCCAGCCTTTTATGGTATCGTAGATAAAATTCCAATTGTCTCCCTGTTCAGGAAAAATTCCAACGTGGCCAAAGCCTGTAAGTGCGAGCCGGAGCGTCAGGGACAAGTCATTGTATTGATAGGTCACCTGCCAGCTTTCGGGTATCTCCTTAAATTTCTTCCAGCCGCCTTTTATCTCATCCGTAAATCTGAACTTATCGCTCTGTTCACGGGTAAAGTGGGCGTGGGCTAACCGTTTCCATTCCGTTTCGGGTAGAGACCTTTCCCAGATTGCCTGAGGTTCGGGTCGTATCAGTGTATATTTTCCAAACCGCTCCAGCTTTTCAAATTCACCGGCGTCGAGGAGTTCATAGTCCTTCCAGGAAGAAGGGTGGAAAAGTTTAAGGTTCAAGGTTTAAGGTTGGGTCAAAGTCCAAAGCCTAAAGTTAACAAGAGAAGTCAACTTTGAACTTTGAACTTTAAACTTTAAACTTACCTACTTGAAACCCGGAGTCGTCATCACCAGTACCCAAAATCCCAAGGTCAAAAGCCTGCTGGCGCTAGAGAAGCCACGTGAACGGAGAAGGCAGCAACTGTTTATTATTGAGGGTAAAAAGGAAATTGGGCTTGCCCTTCGGGCGGGGTATAAAATCGGCAATCTTTTTTATTGTGTTGATATTTTCCCAGAAACCGACTTAAAGACTCTTCACATTGAAGACAAGTTTCTTGTACCGGTGACAAAAGAAGTTTTTGATAAGATTGCAGTCAGAGAAAACTCCGGGGGCGTCATCGCTGTAGCGGAAATGAAGACCTTCAGGCTCGAAGAAATTAAATTGAGTAAAATACCTTTGGTACTCATACTCGAGTCCATTGAAAAACCTGGCAATTTAGGAGCGATCCTTCGAACCAGCGATGCGGCGGGTGTCGATGCCGTGATCATCTGCGATCCCCAAACCGACTTCTACAATCCCAATGTTGTCCGTTCAAGTCTGGGCTGCATCTTCACCAACCAAATTGCCTCCGCCACCTCCGAGGAAACGATTACCTGGCTGAAGAAAAATAAAATCAGCATCTATTGCACCTACCTCAATGCTTCAAAACCATACCACGAAATGGATTTTAAGATTCCTTCCGCCATTGTGATGGGCACGGAAGCCACCGGCCTTTCCGATGGGTGGGTAAAAAATTCCGATGCTAATATCATTATCCCTATGCACGGAAAAATTGATTCCATGAATGTGTCTACGGCGGCAGCTGTTGTGGTGTTTGAGGCGGTGCGGCAGAGAATGGTTAGTCGGTAATCGGTAAGTTGTGGTCAGTAATCTAAAATTCTTTATTTTTCAGTATAAAATATAAGCCTTATTAATCGATTATGCCTCAATCCAAAATAGATACGCAGTCTATCCGAAAACAATTTCCTTCTTTACTGCGAAAGCATAACGGTCTTCCCATGGTTTTTATTGATGGACCTGCAGGTACACAAGTCCCCCAACAGGTGATTGACTCCATCATACATTACTATTCGAACTCCAATGCAAATACCCATGGCGCCTTCCAAACCACACAGGAGACGGATCAGGTCATTGCCGGAATGCGATTGTCCATGGCTTTCTTTTTGGGTGCAGAAGGACCGGAAACAATTTCGATCGGTCAGAATATGACCACGCTAAACTTTGCATTGGCCAGGGCCATGTCAAGGGTTTTACATAATGGCGATGAAGTACTCATTACCCAACTCGACCATGAAGCAAACCGGGGACCCTGGCTCACCTTGAGGGATTTTGGAATTAAAGTCCGCGAAGTGAAACTTCTGGCCAATGGCTTGCTGGATTACGATGACTTTGCAGCAAAGATTAATGAAAACACCCGACTCGTGTGCATGGGAATGTCTGCCAACTCGATCGGCACTGTAAATAATTTTAAATTAATAAGAGAACTCACCTATAAATACAATGCCTGGCTTCTGCTGGATGCCGTACATTATGCCCCGCATTTCTCTATTGATGTTCAGGAGTTTGGATGTGACTTTTTATTGTGCTCAGCGTACAAGTTCTACGGCCCTCATGTTGGCCTTCTCTATAGCCGGCCGGGATTGCTGGATCGCCTGCCTACAGACCGGTTGCGGACCGCTGGACAAATTGCTCCTGATTCCATTGAAACAGGGACCCTCAATCATGCCGCTATTGCGGGCGTGAACGCAGCAGTGCATTTCCTGGCAAGCCTGGGTGAAGGAAGGTTGCTTCGTGAAAAATTGGTGAATGCCTATCAGGCCATTGCCATCCATGAGCATGCACTGGCGAGCAGGCTTTATGCCGGACTGAAGAAAATTGAAGGGGTTACGCTGGTGGGTCAGGATTTTTCATCTACCGTCAGAACACCGACCGTTTCATTTACGGTGAAAGGAATAACACCCAACCAAGTCTGTGAACAGTTGGCAAAGAAAAACATCTGTGCCTGGGATGGCCACTTCTATGCCCTTCGCGCCATTGAAATAATGGGCCTGCTGGAAAAAGGAGGCGTTACCCGTTTTGGCATCTCCTTGTACAATACCCAGGAGGAAGTTGATTTTGTGGTAGAAGAGGTAAAAAAAATTGCAGCGATGTAAAATACAAATGCCATGGACAAGCGATCTTTTTTGAAGAACATGACCCTGCTCGGCCTAACCGGGTTTACCACATTTGATGCTCTGGGTAACTGGATCAGCCAGTTTGATCACCTGTCGGTGGACGAAGTTGCCAAAGACGAAGACTTCTGGGCAGGGATCCGTAGCGGATACAAACTGAAACCCGATTACATCAACCTGGAGAACGGTTACTACTGCATCCTCCCGGAGGAAACGCTGGAGCATTTTATAAATCATGTCCGCGAAGTAAATTACCAAGGCTCTTACTACATGCGTACGGTCCAATGGGATAATAAAAAAGCAACGGCCGCCAAACTGGCAAAGCTCGCAGGCTGTAAAGCGGAAGAGCTGATTATCACCCGCAATACTACGGAGTCCCTTGATATGGTGATAGGTGGCATGAACTGGAAAGCCGGTGATGAAGCGGTCATGGCCGAACAGGATTATGGTGCCATGCTTGACATGTTCAAGCTGGTGGCAAAAAGATATGGTATGGTGAACAAGATCATTTCCATTCCAAATCACCCCGCTTCCGACGAAGAAATTGTAGAACTGTATGCCAAGGCCATCACGGAAAAAACCAGGCTATTGATGGTATGTCATATGGTCAATATCACGGGCCAGATCCTGCCTATTCGCAAGATCTGCGATATGGCGCACAGTAAAGGCGTCCCTGTGATGGTGGATGGCGCTCATGCGATCGCTCACATTCAGTTTAATATATCTGATCTACACTGTGACTTTTATGGCTCCAGTC
>JAYWDR010000354.1:0-4529 GCA_043779735.1 Cyclobacteriaceae bacterium
CAGTTGAATGGATTGATTGGTTGAGGCTGCAAAAGATTGAGCCAGGTCCTTTGCAGATGAGGATGGAATTCCGTTAACGCTCCATTGCCAAGTGGGATTGGAAGCTGCGTCAAAAGAACTGGAGTTGATGAAGGAATAGACTTGATTGGTACACGATATAGAAGGTGAAGGCAAGATAAAACTTGCTGAAGGCTGGCTGAAGATGGTTACAGGGTTCTTTGCAAAATTGGCACATCCATTGGATGCAGTAACGTCAAGCCGTATATTAAAATTTCCTGGCATGAAACTGTGAGAAACAGTCGACCCCACGCCAGGCACCGATGCATCATCATAGTCCCAATGGTAGACCAAAATATTACCTGAGTTATTAATTGAAGTAAAATTAACCGAATTGCCAGCACAGATTTTCCCGTCGGTGACAAAAGCAATATCGGGGGAAATGCTGCCAGAAACAGTTACATTACTTGATGTTACGGAGCGGCTGGAGGAACTTCCGTGTGCAGTCAGTTCAATCTGATTATTACCGCCAAGGCTGTAATAAACTCCCTGCGGTTCTGCCTGCAAGGATAAGGCGATCGAAGCGCTGCATGCTTCCTCAAACCACAATTCTCTCATGGTATTGTCTGTCAATCCGACCCCTTGCAAAAAAGTTTTACCCCCTTGCCTGAACAGATCAATGCCTGCCAACGAAGGAAGAGAGGGATGAGATAATTCTGTTGGGGGATTCGGCGCAGTAATATTCTTGAAATCAATCAACGTCATGGCCGCACCATCATTACTGACAGCTATTGAATACTCAGTCCCTTCTGGAACAATTTTTACTCTCACCGGATGAATTATCCCTGAAAAGGAAAATGAAGTGATGTTGGTAATTGTCCCCAGAATATCCCCTCCAAAATCAAGTTGCTGCAATTGGCCTGAATTGTAAGAGGCAAGCACTACCCTCCATCCATTTGAAGTGAGCACAGCATCAATACCAACCGGGAAGTCTGATCCTGGAACCGTCAATTCCGTGACAAACCCGGCAACGGGGTTGTCAAATGAATTTCTAAAATTTACCCTGACCATTGAATTGTTATTTCGATTTGGGAGCAGCATTACCATATCGGTGCCTTGGGCAACCACTTTCACATCCCAGTACCTACCCGATACACCAAACATTCCTATGTTTTGAGCTGTTGGTAAGTTGAGCAGGGAGGATCCAAAATCCAGCCTTACCACTCCATAGTTGGGATCGTAGTTGGTTATAAATCCAAACCAATCTGTACCTGCCTTGACAATCTCCAGACCATGCGGATAACTAAGAAGACCTTGTGGGTTTCCCATATTGGTGACGACAGGGGTATTGGTTGGACTTGTACCAAAATCAAGCCTATAAATAGAGTGGTTGAGTTGGCTTGTTACGAAGGCGTACCATTGTCCCTGGTCTTGTGCGAGTTTGTAACCATATCCTCCGGAAAGGCCTGGCAAGTTTGAATGGACAAAGTTGTTAGTGAGTGTTTTTGAGTCCCTTGGGCAAAAGTCCCATTCAAAACTTGATGCGTTGGAGGACTGGTTGATTATGTCCTGAAACTGATTCCGGCATGCTGTGGGATTGACCGTAAAACTTGCAACAGGAGTTTGTGCTTTCAGCGCAGTGAAAACAGTCAATACAAGAGCCAAAAGACAAAATACAACGCGCACAAAAAGCAGTTCAAATGATTTAATCCCTTGAGAAGGGCCTTGGTAAACAGCAAAGCTAAAAAATTGCGGGCTTTTTAAAGTCTTCTCAAGCAAGAGGCACCTGTCCCCACAATGCATAAGCAAGTCCGTTCGCCCATTTTCCGCTTCGCGACAAAAGAAGAAAAACTATTTTCCTGGTCTTTAAATCAAAGCGGAAACGACTCATTAATCCAAACTCAGGATAATTTTTACTGAGTATTTCTCGCAAGTTCAGAAAACCACCGGCTATACCTGCAGTACTTCTCATGGCTGAAGAAGCGTGTTTGCGGTAATGTAGGATACACTCGTTTGTATAACTATACAGGCCGTTTCTTGAAATAGAAACATAGAACATGATGTCTTCACAATACTTGAGCGATTCCTCTACTTTGTATGGAGTATCTTTCAGTCGTTTTACCAGCCAGGTGGGTCCGAAAAAACATTTATCGGAAAACAAAAACATCTTGCGGAAGGGGTTTCCTTTAAATCGGGGTGTCCACTCATTGATAATGGCAGAAAGATCCTTATTGAAAATCTTTACTTTTCCGTCAACAAATGAAACGGATCCATCTTTTTCAAAAATAAGGAGCCGGGAAGAAATTGAGTTTTCCGTAAGGCAATCATCTGAATCCAGAAAGCAAAAAAAATCACCCTGCATATTTTGCAATCCAACATTTCTTGCGGCGCTTACGCCTTTGTTCTCTTGTTCAAAATAGCGGATCCTGGTATCAGGAAACAATCGAATGATGGCTGAGGATTGATCTGTACTTCCGTCGTTGATAATTAGCAATTCAAAATTTTTATGTTGCTGTGCTAATACAGACTGAATGGACTGTGCGATATGTCTTTCACCATTGTATACCGGCAAAATAACTGAAACCAGGGGATTAGGATTCATGATTTTGCAGCAGATCAATCTGCGACCGAATCTGTTCAACCGTCATCCAGTGGTCGTTTGTTGCTGAGTCATATTCAAATCCTTCCGGAACAGCGCACCCCCCCTTTCTCAGCATATAGTCTTTTTTCTTCAGGGAACCTGATTCGGGCAGAACAA
This sequence comes from Cyclobacteriaceae bacterium, assembly GCA_043779735.1. Taxonomy (GTDB): domain Bacteria; phylum Bacteroidota; class Bacteroidia; order Cytophagales; family Cyclobacteriaceae; genus ELB16-189. Next base: position 2,756 of record JAYWDR010000354.1, read on the forward strand.
CAAAACAAGTTGTAAGGTCCAGCGTCCTGGAAGCTTCATACCTTGACAACATTAATTCGCTTATTTTCTCACTTTCACGAATACCCGTTACATCAATTTTACAGTCAGGTCCAATAGCTTCTGCAATAGAAGTTATTTTGTATGAAGAAGCCTTCGGGACAAAGACCTCTCCTCCCTCCTGCTGGCGCAAGGCAAACAAAACCAGGTCGATGCCATCCTGGAGTGTTATACTAAAACGTGTCATCCTTGGGTCAGTAATAGGTAAAACGCCCTTCTTTCTTTCCCTGAGAAAAAACGGAATGACAGAACCCCTTGAGCCAAATACATTGGCATAGCGAACCACACAGAACCGGGTTTGGGTGTTGTCCAATCTGGTATTACCTGCAATAATAATTTTCTCTAATGCCATTTTTGAGGCACCGTAAGCCCCAATAGGCAACACAGCCTTATCTGTTGACAAGGCTACTACCCTGCCTACCCGGCAGGAAATGGCTGCCTGAACAATGTTGCTAGTACCCATGATGTTGGTGGTGAAGCACTCAACTGGATTCTCCTCGGCGATGGGCACATGTTTGATAGCCGCAGCGTGAACCACCACATCCGCTCCTGCCATCGCTTCACTCAAGCGGTTGCTGTCTCTGACGTCGCCAATAATAAAACGAAGTCTTCGTCGCTGATCCGGGTTTAAAAGACTTTTCAGCTCGTATTGTTTGTGTTCATCCCTGGAATAAATAACAATACGTTCGACACATTGAAGGTTATTTAACAAATGCAAAACGAACGCCTTTCCAAAGGAACCAGTGCCTCCCAAGATCACCCAATTTTTTTCTGCCAGCATTATGTAATCAATTATTATAAAGTGAATGTACCGCTTTTCTGAATATTACATTCAGGTTATCAAAACCCCTGTATGCAAGGCCGACTTCACGGCAGTGGTGTCGCAAACTTTCTCGATCTTGAGCTAAATATTTTTCAATTTCAGGAATACTTGATTTGATATATTCATATTTAAAGTCTTTCACAACAACGCCAACTCGTTCATTTATGGCGTAGAGATAATCTTCGGAAATCCCTTCGATGATGAGAAATGGCAATCCCGCACAAAGATATTCCCCCACCTTAATATTGGAAATGAATTTCTTGGATGGTCCTGATGGAACCGCTATCACAGCGAAATCAGAGGCCCAATAATATTCATGAATGTGGTCATAATCTGAATGGACGATCGTGTAGGTAGAGGGATCTGCTTTTGCCTTATTGAATAAATCCACCACCTCCTCATCCCGATGGGGCGTAACAATCAGGAAATGAAAAGTATGATCCTCTTCCCAAATCCATTTGAACATATATGCAGTTTCTTCTCTATAGTATAAGTCGCCAAACTTGCCTGGGTACAGCAATACCTTGGCATTTGCGGCGAAACCAAGTTTGGCTCTCGTCTTATCCCGGTTTGATTGGGAAAACAGAAATTTCTTGTCATTGGCTACAGTAGGAATTCTGAAAAACTCCGCTCTTACCTTCCACTCATCTTTTAAGCGAATGCCCATAAAATGGGTGCCCGAAGCTATGACTTTTGCGCTTTCCGCAGCTTTTCTTTCAAGGTAATGTGCTACCCGGTACTGAACGCTCCCTTCTTTCCACATGTTGTTGTCTATGGCATATTCGCTATGGGGCTCAAACTGGTAAAGAAAAAAATCAAACCTCAATACAACATAATATAGGTATAAGTAAGAACCCGCCACCGAGGCGAGTGAAACAAAATGTCCGCAGCCTC
>JAYWDR010000355.1:0-4526 GCA_043779735.1 Cyclobacteriaceae bacterium
ATTCAAAGGACATGCATTCACAGGCATAAAGCAGTTCATAAATGAGGATATTGATAAGAAACTGAAAAGTGCATGGAAGAATAGTCTGGCGCATCAGATACCAGGGGGACAACTACCGGAGTACGAAGTGGTGAAGGAGAATTTGAGTGGTCTGCTCAAAAAGCATTTTGAATTGGCTTGATGTCAGAGCTAAGCGTATTCTAGTATGAAATTTGCTAATTTGATTGTGCAATCGAGACAATATATTTAGTATGACTAAGGTGAAAGTAAAATTGCGAAGGAAAATCGACTATCACCTGAAGAAATTAGGGTTTGTCAAAATAGCTGATGGATCTTTTGAACTTCCATCTTCAGAAAAAGAAATTATTAGGGGTTTACATTCCGAACAACGAATCGAACGCCTCAAAAGCAATAAAGCTTTCATTAACACAAATTTCTCAAAGTTATTAAAATATTTTGCCTCAGGAGGGAAATTCTGGACTGGATCCGTAACGATAAACAAAAAGGCAAGAAAGTAAATTTCTCGCTCCACCTCTCTGAAAGCATGCACAAGGACTATCCATCGCTAAGTAATCTATTTTCAAGCATTGAAGGCGTTACAATCGAACAATACCTGATCAATCAGAAAATTGAGCGGGTCAAAGAATTGTTGGTCTATGATGAGTTTACCCTTGGAGAGATTGCAAACCAGCTCAACTACAGCAGTGTTCAATATTTATCCAATCAATTCAAAAAGATAACGGGCCTTTCCCCGAGCCATTTCAAAAAAATAGGAGCCCAAAAGAGATTGTCCATCGATAAAGTATAACTCTTTCCCAAAATTACATAACTCCTTTCGACCCCTTCCTGCGTTAATTTGAGTGTCTTTTAATCAATGCATCAATGACACACTCATATACCGTGGAGGGGATTACATGCTCAGGCTGCGTCGCCAAAGTAAAAAGCAAACTTCTTATGCACCCTGACATAACTGGCGCGGAGGTTTCCCTTGAAGGCCAAAGGGCGGTTATTTCCATGCAAAAACATCTGAGCGTCGCCCAGCTACAGGAGGTCATTGGCAAGGATACTAAATACAAAATACGGTTGGATGCCACCGAGCACAGCCAGCAAGCGATGAAGGCTGGATCAGATAGATCGTGGCTTGCAACCTATAAGCCGTTGTTGATCATAATAACTTTCATAACAAGCATCTCTGCCCTCATGGCGGGCGGAAATCTTCACGTCGGGATGAGCAATTTTATGGCTGGATTCTTCCTCGTGTTTTCATTCTTTAAGCTTCTTGATCTGAAAGGATTTGCATCGAGCTATGCTATGTACGACCTGCTGGCAAAGAAGGTACCAGCCTATGGTTATGTGTATCCATTTCTTGAATTGGGACTGGGCATCGCATACCTCACCAATTTCAATCCATTTATTACTTATATCGCCACGGTGGTCGTAATGGGGTTCAGCAGCATTGGCGTTTTTCAAAGTGTGCTGAAAAGACAAAAAATACGTTGTGCCTGCCTGGGGGCTGTTTTTAACCTTCCCATGAGCACCGTAACCATCGTTGAAGACCTGTTTATGGTTGCAATGGCCGCGATAATGTTGGTTATGTATTGACAATCAGTAACTTCCAACTCGGGTTGTAAACTTTGCTCAGTCGATAACAGAATATTTGTACCTTTATATAGCAAATGCGGAAAAGACTGCTGTTCGTTTATTTCTTGCTTTTCTCCTACGCCGGGGCAGTAGCGCACAGCATTGTGCCTCACCACCACCACCTAACCCAAAGGGAAGCAAAAAAACATCACCATCACGATTCTGCCAATCATTCCCACGAGGATAGTTCAAAAAAGGATGGGGATGAAGGGCAACTTTACTTTCTGATCCACGCAAGCAATGCTGATGTAGTGGTCAATCATGTGGCAATAGATAATTTAGGAAAAGATAAGAAAACTCAATTTGCAGTTCTTCTCCAGAGATCCATAATTCCCTTTGCTATAGCGGATCATAACATTTTTCATCCTCCAATGGATGATCGAATACCGCTATTATCAGTTTTCTACTCCCGCTCACTACGAGCACCCCCTTCTTTCATTATTTGAAGAAACCCTTCATTTAAGGTTTCTGGCTACGCTTTGTAGAATTTGGCGTAGCAATTAATCTCTTTTCCCATCCACATACGCCTGACTGAAAACCGAGGCCCAACAGGTTAGGACTATTGAATTATTAAATCGTATAACACAAACTTCAAATTGAAATGACTATGAAAACAAAAATGATAATGCTTTGTCTGGTTCTAGGTAGCTGGGGGGCTTATGCGCAAAAACAAAAAATGAATCAGAATATGGCGATGTTTAAAGATGCCAAATTGGGCACAGCCTATGAACACTACACTCATTTGAAAGATGCGTTGGTGGCCTCCAAAGCAGATGAAGCAAAAAAGGGAGCCGGGGAATTGGAGAAAGCCTTGAAAGATATTACCGGATCGGCAGCAGCCATTGAGTTGGCTGCTAAACTGGGCAACACTGCTGACCTTACAGAGCAACGCAATCTGTTCAGCAGCCTCAGTAATGAAATGACTGCCCTGGTGAAAGGCGGTAAGCTCTCTATGGGAATGATCTACCTGGAATATTGCCCCATGGCCAAAGCCTCCTGGCTCTCCAACGAAAAGGAAATTAAGAATCCTTACTTCGGTGACAAAATGCTGAAGTGTGGAAGCGTAAAGGAAATGATCCATTAGTTTACAGAGTAAGAAAAGTGGGCCGTGGAATGCCGCCTGCTCTTCACTTTTCAAATTCAAACTCAAATCTCATGAAAACCAATAGCCTTTTCTTAGCAATTCTCTGTGTAACCTTTTTATCAATCGGAAATGCAATGGCACAAAAGGATGAAGACAAAGTTAAGAAGGTGTTAAACGAATATAAAAGTGCAATCGAAAAATTAGACACTGTGGGCACAGTCAAACTTTTCGCGAATAAGTCGCAAGTCATTGAATCCGGCAAAATCGAAGGCACCTACCACCATGAAGACATCTCCAATGAAATCTGATGTGAGCTACATACCAGCGCTAAAATACGACTGGCTAACAAGGTTCTACGACCCTGTAATTAATTTTACTATGCCCGAGAAAACGTTCAAGAGAGAATTAGTGAATCAGGCCTCTATTGAAAGAGATTCAAAAGTCCTGGATTTCGGCTGTGGATCATTGACGCTTTCGCTAATGGCAGCCGAAATGCAGCCTGATGCTCAATATCATGCCGTGGATGTGGACGGAAAAATCCTGGCCATCGCAGGCGAAAAACTGAAACATTCCCAGAAGAGAATTCATGTTATGCACTATGACGGCACTGTATTACCCTACAATGACAACTCCTTCGACAGAGTGGTATCCAGTCTTGTCTTTCATCATTTGACATCAAAGCAGAAAGAGAATTCCCTGAAGGAAATCCATAGGATTTTAAAGCTGGATGGTGAACTACATATTGCCGACTGGGGAAAAGCAAAAAATTGGTTAATGCGAACGGCCTTTTATGCTGTCCAGTTGTTAGATGGATTTGAAACTACTAATGATAGTGTAAACGGGTTATTACCAGAGTACATCCAGCTAGCAGGTTTCAAAAATGTAGCTGAGACAAAAACTTTTCAGACCGTATTCGGTACGGTATCTCTATACAAGGCAATTAAACCAAACGCTTAGAGCCTGCTATGACCCGATTCGTACAAAGTAAGAACCGCTTTATTGGTTTTTTAATCTTGCCGCTGGCTGTGTTAACCGCCAGTGGGAAAAATAATCCTCAATGGATAATTAACCAAACCATTGTACCACATGGTGGAGAATGTATTGAACCGGCCCACGTAGAATTTGATTTTCGTAACAGACATTGTTCTTCCCATCGTAAGCAGGGATTTTACACATACGCCAGAGAGCCAGAGCTTTTATTTAAATAAATTACCTATGCAGAACCTACTTCCTGACTGGGCCCCCAATATTCATCCCTTGCTGGTGCATTTTCCCATTGCCATGCTTACCATCGCAGTATTTTTGGACTTGGTCCATCTTTTCTGGGCCAAAGAATGGCTGCGCAATACAGTGATGATTTTGTTCGCTCTCGGTGCAGTAGCCAGTCTGGCCACTTATCTTAGTGGCAAGCAGGCCATAGATTCTGTCCTGGTCCCTATGCGCGCTGAGCTGACTGCCAGCTATCATGCCGATTGGGCGCTGTATACACTGCTTTACTTTAGTTTTTACGCCGGAGTCCGGGCTTTTCTCTTCTGGAAAAAAATTGACATCAAACGTTTCATTGCAATTGTCTTATTCCTGGCAGGACTGGCGGGGAGTGTCTTATTGGCAAAGACAGCAGATCTTGGAGGAAAGCTGGTGTACAAATATGGTGTAGGCACAGAAAAAAAATAAACCGGATTATCAGCATGATTATACTTTTAATAACGCTTGACAATAATTTCCATTTAAACCACAACCAAATGAAGACTTTAAAATTCAATTTATCCGCAATGATAAGCTTTGTGCTTATACTTTTTCT
>JAYWDR010000356.1:0-4525 GCA_043779735.1 Cyclobacteriaceae bacterium
TTGGAAAAAATTCCCGCTGAACTCGCCAGAAAAGTTTCATCTACCTTAAAAATTCCGGTCATCGGTATCGGTGCCGGGCCGTACGTGGATGGTCAGGTGCTGGTCATGCAGGACATGCTGGGTATCACCCAGGAATTCAAACCGCGTTTCCTTCGCCAGTATGCCGACTTAAATAAAGTCATTACTGGCGCAGTGAACAAATATGTAGAAGACGTGAAAGCAAAATCGTTTCCCAATGAAGAGGAGATGTACTGAACTTCATTTACATATTTTGATTTTGGATTTATCTTCCGCCGCCCCAAACCACACCACACCGTACTGCTCATAAATTCCCACCCCAATACCTTTCCATTCCATTTTGCTCCAGCTTCCAGAATTGATGAGCAAGGGGTTGTGTCCCGGGCTTTTTTTCCAACCTTCAAGACCTTCGAAAGCTGAAGCGCCTCCCGAACTGAAATAAGCGATCTCATATCCTTCTCCATCATAGCCGGCAATTTCTTTGGGCTTGCTCCACATGCAGGCAGCCTGGGAATGATCAGCAGTATAACAACAAGGAGTCCACGTTCCCTTGTCAGACCAACTGTGCGGATTGCAGTCTCCACGATTCTCGTAATCATAATTCTTAGCTAGATCCCTGACATGTGCCTGGGCTACCTGCGTCAATTTGACTGAATAGGGCAACGGTTTAAGTTTTTTGCTTTTGCGATACTCCATTATCAAGTCGTAAAGTTTTTTCTCCTCCGGACTCAGGCACACGTCTTGTGCCACTAGAATGGTGGAATTCAGTATGATGACAATCAGTACAATTAGTTTCATTTAAAGGGGTTTGTTTCAAATAGATAACAGTCCCTAATTTCTTTCATTCTGCTGTTATTTTCCTAATTTTCGGTCCTTTTACATAAACACATAAACACGTTAACACATAAACACCTTATAATGAGTGAGCAAAAAATCAGTATTCTAAACGGAAAACTTACTGTTCCCGATGCCCCAGTCATTCCTTTTATAGAAGGCGATGGGACAGGCATTGATATTTGGCCGGTTGCCCGCCTGGTATTTGATACAGCCGTAGAAAAAGCCTATGGAGGCAAAAGGAAAATCCAATGGAAAGAAGTGTTGGCAGGTGAAAAGGCATTTAATAAGACTGGCAACTGGATGCCAGAAGAAACAATGACGGCCTTTAAGGAATACCTTGTGGGAATAAAGGGCCCTCTGACTACACCCGTGGGTGGTGGCATCCGCTCATTAAATGTCGCCCTTAGACAGGACCTTGATCTCTACGCCTGCGTTCGCCCGGTGCGTTGGTTCAAGGGCGTTCCTTCGCCAGTGAAAGAGCCTCAAAAAACGGACATGATGATCTTTCGTGAAAACACGGAAGACATTTATACCGGCATTGAATTCCAGCAAGGTTCTGATGACGTTAAGAAATTCATGACGGCTTTAAAGGAATCGTTTCCCAAGCAATACAAGAAAATCCGTTTCCCAGAAACTTCGGGTATTGGTATCAAGCCGGTATCAATTGAAGGAACAGAACGGTTGGTACGGGCTGCGCTTGAGTTTGCACTCCGGCATAAGAAGCCTAACCTGACGCTGGTTCATAAAGGCAATATTATGAAGTTCACCGAAGGCGGCTTCCGCGACTGGGGTTATGCCCTGGCCAAGAGGGAATACGGTGCAGTTGATATTGATGGCGGTCCCTGGATGAAGATTGAAAGAGGTGGACATACCCTCGTGATTAAAGATTCTATTGCTGATGCCTTCCTGCAACAGATTTTGTTGCGCCCGGATGAATATTCGGTGGTGGCCACATTGAACCTTAACGGTGACTATGTTTCAGACGCTTTGGCTGCGATCGTAGGAGGCATTGGCATTGCTCCCGGGGGTAACATTAACTACCATACTGGATTTGCCATCTTTGAAGCAACCCATGGCACGGCTCCCAAGTATGCGGGTCAGGACAAAGTAAATCCTGGTTCTGTGATACTCTCCGGTGCGATGATGTTTGAATACTTGGGCTGGCAGGAAGTAGCCAACCTGATTTATAAAGGACTTGAGAATGCTATTGCCTCCAAGCGCGTCACGTATGATTTCCATCGTCAGATGGAAGGGGCAACGCTGCTGAAGTGCTCGGAGTTTGGGAAAGAAGTGGTGAAGAATATGTGATTAATGCATTAGCCACAGATTACTACAGATTAACACAGATGATTAAGTTGGTCGGGCTTTTTTGTAATCCCGGCTAATTTCCATTACTTATTAATTCTTTCCGGAAAGTTTTTTGGCTTTATCCAGGGTCTCATTGGTCAGATCGCGCACTTTTTTGATGCGCTCCATTTCAGTTTCAAGGTATTCACGCCCAGCTTCCTCGTCGGTCGTGTCGGTCTTGGGATTGAAGTGGTGCATCCAGTCCATCATGGCATTGTTGGCTGAATCCAATGTCGAGATCATGTTCTCCAGATCTTTCTTTTGCTCTGCGGGCATGCCAGGTGTATTGGCAATTTCTTCGAGCAAATCTTTTTTTATTTTGTAGATATCCTCCATTTTGGGCATCACTTCATCGTGAATGTCCATCACCTGGTTATAGAGTGCCTGGTTAGGACTATCACTGTCATTGTCTCCGTCTATATCATGACCGACATGTTCACTGGTTTTGCCACAGGCAATAAGGACGAGAAATGAGGAGAGCATTATTATATTTTTCATAAGGTCTTGTCTTTGGAATTGTTGTATTCTGACAAGCAAAGTTACTTTTTTCAAGGAAGTTGCCAATCCCGCCGACTAACAGTAGTTAGCTGGCAGGGACTATTTTTTCAAATTATTGTGCCGGTTGTTGGGGAAATAAGAATTTTCATCGTTCTTCGCTCTGCTGAAATAAAAATGAGCAACAACCGATTTTATTATTTCTATTTCTATCAATCCCTGCGGGACTGACGGAGTAGCGAATTGTTGATCATAAACGATAACAACTTAAACTCAAAAGTCCCGTCAAAAACGGGACTTTTTATTTTGCCTCATTTTTAAAAGGAGATTAGAGAACAGAAGATGGAAACAACATTAATAAAGAAACGAACGATTCTCCGGCGGGAGAAGCCAAGACGAACGAAAAAACTTCGCATCGCCATTCAGGGGATTGCGACGAGCTTTCATGAGGTTGCGGCATTAACGCATTTTAAAGTGCCCATTGATACCGTGGAGTGCTTGTCGTTTCATACCCTTTGTGAGACACTGAAAAACAATCAAGCCGATTACGCCGTCATGGCCATCGAGAACTCCATAGCAGGTAGCATTTTACCCAATTATTTTCTATTACAAGAGTATCACTTCTCCATAGTGGGTGAGTTGTATCTGCCCATACACTTGCATTTATTGGCATTGCCGGGCGTGAAAATGGAAGACATCAAAAGCATTGAATCACATCCGATGGCCATACGCCAGTGCTCTGAATTCCTCCATCGACTCAAAGACATAGAGATCAAAGAGAGTGATGACACAGCCCTTTCGGCAAAAAACGTTAAAGAAAGGAAACTGAGGACCACTGCGGCCATCGCCAATGAACAGGCGGCGAAAAAATTTGGTTTACAGATTCTGGAGAGACGCATTGAAACACATAAAAAGAATTTTACCCGATTCCTGGTACTCACCAAGAGAAACGCGAGTATCCCAGAGTGCAATAAAGCTTCTCTCTCATTTGAAGTTGCCAATGAAGTGGGGAGCCTGGCCGACGTGCTGATGTCTTTTAAGGACAACAGCATCAACCTGACAAAAATCCAGTCGATACCGATCATTGGGAAGCCCCGCGAATATTCTATCCACGTGGACGTAGAGTGGAAGCGAAGAAAGAGCTATGACATTGCCTTGCGGGATGTTTTACGGCAGACACGTAACCTGAATGTTTTGGGTGAATACAAAAAAGCTGAGATAAAATTCTAGGTCATGATCGAAACAGCCCATCGCATCGCCAACGTAGAGGAATACTACTTCAGCCGGAAGCTGACAGAAGTGCGGAGCCTTGATACACCTTCGCTTCGTATCATCAACCTGGGCATCGGCAGCCCGGACCTTGCTCCGTCAACGTCAACCGTTAAAGCATTGATACAATCGGCGGAGAACCCGGATCACCATGGCTATCAGAGTTACAAAGGCACCCCAGCATTACGCCAGGCGATTGCTGGATTTTATAAATCTGTCTATCGCGTTTCATTGAATATGGAGTCGCAGATATTACCCCTCATGGGATCGAAAGAGGGTATCATGCACATCGCCATGGCGTTTGTTAATGAAGGTGATGAGGTGCTCATCCCGGATCCTGGCTATCCTACCTACGCATCGGTCGCCAAATTGGTGGGCGCAAAAATTCGTACCTATGAAATGAAAGAGTCGCTCGACTGGGGAGTAGACATGGGAACCCTCAAAAAGCAGGACCTATCCAAAGTAAAAATCATGTGGGTCAACTTTCCTCACATGCCTACCGGACGCGTAGCTTCCCAGCATGAGATGAAAGAACTCGTGGACCTGGCCCGGAAGCATC
>JAYWDR010000357.1:0-12333 GCA_043779735.1 Cyclobacteriaceae bacterium
AAAATGCTTCGATTCCAAGTGTGAGACAATTTTCGCGTAGTCCTGCGCGCGAAAATCTTTTGCTGAGTAATCTACCGGCAACAAAATAGTATGCGGTACCACAATATCAGCTAACCTTACATGTCCAGATTGGGCAATCAATGTGGTTGACTACATCTTCGGCTATGCTTCCTGTCATTAAGTGAGCCAATCCTCTGCGACCATGAGTGGCCATGGCTACCAGGTCGCCTTTTGTTTCCTTTATAAAATGTGCCAGTCCTGTTTCCTGGTCTAGGTCATTGTATACGCTTAGCGTATAATCCTTGAGCATGAAGCGCCGCGCAAAAGATTTCAACTGAAGCTTGGTGTCAACATCTTTTCTGAACTTTGAGGGAGTGTTGATGTATACAATGTGTAAAGTGGCTTTAAAGAGGCTTTGTAATTCTTTCACCTTCAATACCAGTTTCTCCTGATCCTCTTGCAGCGTATTGGGGAAGATAATATTCTTGATGGAGCCAGCCCTTACGGTTCTTTTGACCGCAATGACAGGTACAGGCGACCACCGAACAATCTTTTCAGTGTTGGAGCCAATGATGAATTCCTTAAATCCCGAAGATCCCTTCGTTCCCATAACAATCAAGTCGCATTTCTTCGTTTCCACAAATCTGCTAATGACTGTATTGACTGGGCCGTACTCAACAAAAGAACTTATTCTAAGTCCCTCCTTCGCCCATTTCGTGCGCATCTTGTCAAAATTCTTTTCCGCATTCGCTCTCATATCCTTCATGTATGCCTCCTCAAAAGAAAGGGTAGGCATCAACACGGTATCGTGCATTACAGGAAGTTCTATGACGCTAAGCAAGATTATTTCACCTTGACTCTGAGTGGCGATATCTACTGCAAACTTAAAGGCCTGAACAGCCGTATCAGAAAAATCGCAAGGGACTAATATTCTTTTCATGGCTGGATTGGTTTGATCATTCAAATGTATCGAAACCCCCTTGCCCTCCCTAATGATTGGTATCAATTGAAAAGATGACTTTTATCAGTTTCCGGAGATTGACAGAACCCCTAGCCAACAATCAGATCAGCTTGTAGGGCAAGCTTCTTTGGCTCCAGTACCCGAATCTTTTTACCTTCAAAAGTAATGAGGCCTTCATTCTTGAATTCCGACAGTAGTCGTATGACAGTCTCGGTTGCGGTTCCCACGATGCTGGCAAGGTCATCGCGCGTTAGGCTAATGTCGATCAATTCGCTGCTTTCGCCTTCCATGCCATAGGTCTCCTTTAACATTAGAAGGCTGGCGGCAAGTCGTTCTCGTACCGATTTGTGCGCCAGCTCTGCCAGCTTAGTCTCCATAATCCCCATCTCACTGCAAATGGATTTCACAACACGTTTCATGAATACGGGGTTCTTTTGTAGCACTTCAAAAAAGTCTTCTTTTTGAATGAAGCAGATTTTTGCATCTTCGAGCACGGTGGCAGAGGCTGCGTAAAATTCCTCGCTCAACAACGCCCGATAACCCAGAAAGTCACCTGGCTTTGAGATATAGAGGATGAATTCTTTCCCCTGGAGATTGTTTTTGTAAACTTTCACTTTGCCGCCATTCATACAATAAAGGCCCATTGGCCGGGTACCTTCGTAAAAAATGTTTTGACCCTTCTTGTATTGAATACAGGTCTTGTGAGTATTGATTCGTGCCAATTCATCAGCATTGAGTCCATTGAACAGCGAATCCTTAAGGTGATCACAGAGTGAACAGGAAATACTAAATTCAACTTTGCTCATAAGAATCAAAATTCAGTAAAAACATCATACGGCACAAGGCATCAACCCCACTATCACATTAGATTACCCATCCCAAAGAGGATGACATAGACCAGCGTAGACAGCGCCATTTGTCTAAGGTAAGGGTCCAATTCCCCGGAAGATTTTTTTGCTATCGCCAGGCCATTCAGAATGAACATCGGCGCAGCCAGCAAAAACAAAAATTGAAATGGCGAATGGTACCGCAACACGCCATAGGCAGTAGCGGTCGCTAGTCCGGCTGACAGTAGCAGCCAATGGTAGCGCACGGCGTTTTCTTTTCCAATTCGCACTGGCACAGAAAATTTACCGGCTACTTTATCTGATTCAATATCTCGTATGTTGTTAATGTTCAACACAGCCATCGAGAAGAACCCACATGACAAGGCTGGGAGAATTTGTACTATCGAAAATTTGTGTGTGAACAAATAATTCGATCCAAGTACTCCCACTAATCCGAAAAAGATAAGAACCGCAACATCTCCCAGGCCCATATATCCATACGGTTTCCTTCCCACCGTGTAGGCAATGGCGGCGGCGATGCACAAAAGGCCCAACACAAGGAAGAAAAAGACAGAACTCCAGTCGACGCCAAATGATGCCCACAAGAGGGCAACACCCGTTGTTAAACTAAGAATAGCAAAAAGGATGATAGCATTCTTCATCTGTCCTGCCCGGATTGTCCCCGATTGTACGGCGCGCAACGGACCTTGGCGATCAGCATGATCTGCACCATTGACAGAATCTCCATAGTCGTTGGCCAGATTAGAAAGAACCTGGAGAAAAATAGTCGTAAGACAACAGAGTAAAAAAATAAGTCCACTAAATTTTCCGTCGGCTGCAGCTAAGAATCCACCCATGCCCACACACGAAAGGGCCAGCGGCAGGGTGCGCAACCGAAAGGCTGAAACCCAGGCTGTCATTTTCACAGGCATTTCTCAGAAACAACCAAAAGACGACTGAGGTAGAAATAGGCCATGACACTAGAAAGTAATTTTTTCAAGGATTTCCTTGTCCAACGGCTTCACCTTGGATGGATAGAATCCAAGCACTTCCCCCTGAGGGCTTACCAAATACTTGCAAAAATTCCAGGATGGAGTTTCACCTGTTTTTGCTTCGAGCCATTTGTAGAGTGGCGCTTTATCCCTGCCTTTTACAGAAATTTTTTCGAACATCTGAAATTTTACGCCATAGTTCTTCTCACAGAAAGAGGCAATCTCTTCACTTGAACCCGGCTCTTGCCATAAAAAATTATTGGCAGGAAAGCCCAAGACTGCCACTTTGCCTCCAAATTGCTCATGGAGTTTTTCGAGGTCGGCATACTGCGGCGTATAGCCACACTTGGAGGCCGTATTGACCACCAGCATATACTTACCCTTGTATTGCGAAAGAGAAATTTCTTTCCCCTCCAGGGATTTTAGAGTAAAGTCGTAGATAGAACCTGATACAGGCTCCTTTTGTCCAAATGTTACCATCCGCGAAACAAATGCTGCTAGGCCCATAGTAATCAGTACCCCCGGTATAACTAGTTTATAATTCATCAATAATTTCCTTTGACATAGGATTGACCGAAGACTTGAAAAACTTTACCGTACCGTCAGCCTTCACAAGATATTTACAAAAATTCCATGACGGCTCTTGGCCTGTCTTTTCCTTCAACCAGGTATACAGCGCATGCTGATCGTTTCCCTTCACCGAAATCTTTTCAAACATCTGAAAAGATACGCCATAATTCTTCTGACAGAAGGATGCAATTTGAGTATTGGTGCCCGGCTCCTGGCCACCAAAATTATTGGCCGGAAACCCCAGGATAGTCAATTTGTTGCCGTAGGCATTGTGCAACTTCTGAAGGTCCTCATACTGGGGAGTATAACCACATTTTGAAGCTGTGTTTACTATTAATATGTTCTTTCCTTTGAATTGTAAGAAATCAATGGCCTTACCCTCAATTGAATTCACCTTGAAGTCGTACGGGGAAGTTTCAGCGTGGATCATGAATAGTGTGACAAATGTAAAGATGGCCTTCATTAGCAGTTGGATTTATCATATAACAAGTATCAGCTGGTTTTGTTCATCAGGTGATTCTGAGGTAAAGCTACAAAGGTCCTACCACTATCAGGAATCAAGATTTCACCATCCCAACTCCCCTACATCCTTTCGGGCACCTGAATACCCAGCAATCCCATGGCTCTTTTGAGCACATAGCCAACCACCTCAGACAAGGCAATTCTAAATTTCAATTTCCCCTGATCACCTTCATTAAAAATAGGTATAGACTGATAAAACTGATTGTACTGTTTAGCCAATTCAAAAGCCAGGTTGGCAATAATAGAAGGAGAATATTCGCGGGCAGCCTCTTCAAGCTTACTCCTGTAACTGTTGACAAGGAAGATCAAATCGCGCTCAACAGGTTCCAGTGATTCTGCGAGTTCAGGGTCAGGCATAATGCCCAACGTTTTGGCTTTGCGGATGATGGAGCAAATCCGGGCGTGGGTGTATTGAATAAACGGCCCGGTATGTCCCTGCAATTGTATCGACTCACCGGGATCGAAAAGCATCCGTTTCTTCGGATCAACTTTTAACAGAAAGAATTTCAAGGCGCCCATCCCCACGATCTCTGAAAGGCTCTCCACTTCATGAGAGGTCATCTCGTCAATCTTGCCAAGCTCCCTGGTTTGTTTCGCCGCTTCAGCGACCATCTCCTGCATTAGGTCATCCGCATCTACCACCGTCCCCTCCCGGCTTTTCATCTTTCCGGAAGGAAGATCAACCATGCCGTATGACAAATGATAACACTCTTTTGCCCACGCATATCCCAGCTTGGCGAGAATAAGAAACAAAACATTAAAATGATACTCTTGTTCATTGCCAACGGTATATACCTGCTTCTCAATTTTTGGAAAATCCCTAAAGCGCAAAATGGCCGTGCCGACATCTTGCGTCATGTAAACCGAAGTGCCATCCGAACGCATCAGTACCTTCTGATCCAGGCCATCGGCTGTCAGGTCTACCCACACAGATCCATCCTCTTTCTGGAAGAAAACACCTTGCTCCACACCTCGAATCACTTCCTCTTTTCCTAACAGGTAAGTTTCCGATTCATAGTATAGCTTTTCAAAGTCCACACCCATTCTCTTGTATGTACCATCAAACCCTTCGTATACCCAGCCATTCATCATCTTCCAGAGTTGCATTACATCAGGTTTTCTTTGTTCCCACTGTTGCAGCATCTCCACGGCGAGCTTCATTATGGGTGCCTCTTTCCCGGCAGTCTCTGCAGAGACCCCGCGTGCCTCCAACTCTTTACTTTGGCTCTTGAAAACCCTGTCAAACTCCACATAATAGTTGCCCACCAACTTATCACCCTTCAGTCCGCTGCTTTGGGGGGTTTCACCCTGTCCAAACAGTTTCCATGCGGCCATGGATTTACAGATATGTATGCCCCGGTCATTGATGATTTGAACCTTGTGGACTTTATAACCAATGGCTTTGTAAATCTCCGCCACACTCCAGCCCAGGAAGTTGTTGCGCAGGTGACCGAGGTGCAAGGGCTTGTTGGTATTGGGAGAAGAATATTCCACCATTATCTCCTTTCCGTTGGAGGGCAAAGTTCCAATATTCTTGTCGCCGTTGATGCTACGAAACGCTTCCAACCAAGTCTTGTCCGAGATCACCAGATTCAGAAATCCTTTCACAACGTTGAATTTGCTGACGATGCCAGAATGGGCAACGAGGTGCTCTCCCATCAGCCTTGCGGTCTCTTCAGGGCTTTTCTTTGAAATTTTTGTTAACGGAAAACATACCAATGTGTAAGAACCTTCGAACTCCTTGTTGGTTGGTTGGATTTGAAAACTCTCAACGGATTGATCGAATACCGTAGAAGCAGTTTTTTGTATTTCAGTGCGAAGGATAAGATCTAAATTCATTCAATTTTCTTTGCGACTACTTTGCGTGCATTCCTTTGCGTGAAAATGTTCTTTGGAATCGTAAAGTTCAGAACGCAAAGCTAATCCTCAATGGGCGCAAAAGACCTTACCTATCTAAAATATAAGCAAACATCAAGGGTGCCACAATGGTCGCATCGCTTTCCACAATAAATTTAGGCGTATCAATATTGAGTTTGCCCCAGGTAATTTTTTCGTTCGGTACAGCCCCGGAGTACGAACCATAACTTGTAGTGGAGTCGCTTATCTGGCAGAAATAACTCCAATACGGGATAGTATCACGTTCCAAATCCTGGTGCAACATAGGCACCACGCAAATCGGGAAGTCGCCCGCAATGCCGCCACCTATTTGAAAGAAGCCAATACCATCCTTACCTGAATTTTTTGTGTACCATTCTGCCAACCATACCATGTATTCAATCCCCGACTTCATGGTGGAGGGTTTAAGTTCGCCTGTGATGCAGTAGGAGGCAAAAATGTTCCCCATCGTAGAGTCTTCCCATCCGGGCACAACCATCGGCATGTTTTTTTCTGCCGCTGCTATCATCCAGGAATTCTTCGGATCGATTTCATAATACGGCTTCAGATCACCACTATTGATCATACGAAACATGAATTCATGCGGGAACAGCCTCTCCCCCTTGTCTTCAGCATCTTTCCACACTTTATATAAATGCTTTTGCAACCTCCGAAATGCTTCTTCTTCAGGAATACAGGTGTCGGTGACGCGGTTCAGATGATTTTGCAATAAATCCCATTCTTGTTCCGGTGTTAATTCGCGGTAGTTAGGGATGCGTCTATAATGGGAGTGAGCCACCAGGTTCATGATATCCTCTTCGAGGTTAGCACCTGTACATGAGATAATATGGACCTTGTTTTGACGGATCATTTCAGCAAAGCTGATCCCCAACTCGCCGGTGCTCATCGCGCCTGCCATTGTCACCATCATTTTCTTGCCGTCGGCGATGTGTTTCTTATAGGCCACCGCAGCATCCACCAGAGCGGCGGAGTTGAAATGAAGGTAATTTTTTTCGATGAAGGCGGAGATAGGACGGTTTTGGCTCATGGGTGTTAAGGTGAAATTGGTGGCGAAAATACAGAAATATGATAAAGTGTCCTACACTGGGTATCTTCCGGCACCAAGTCAAAAGGACTATATTTTCTTATTATGAAGACGTGGAATTTTGGAATCCTTGGCCCCGGCAAAATAGCCCGACGGTTTGCCGATGCCTTTCAACATGTGCCAAATGCCCGTGTTTCGGCTGTGGCATCCCGCGATCCTGAGAAAGCTAAACAATTTGCTTCTGCCGTTGGTGCTGACAAGTATTATGGGTCTTATGAAGACCTGGTAAAAGACCCGGCGGTGGACATGGTGTACATCGCTACGCCCCATCCTTTCCACCATGCTCAAACAGTATTGTGTCTGAAGCATCACAAAGCAGTACTCTGCGAAAAGCCCCTTGCCATGAATGCGCACCAGGTGACTGAAATGATTGCCCTGTCGCAAAACTCAAATACTTTTCTCATGGAGGGCATGTGGTCGCGTTTTTTTCCCGCTACTCACAAAGCCCTGGACCTGATTCAGTCTGGCACGATCGGTGAGGTCAAATTCCTGTATGCCGACTTTGGGTTTTCGGCTCCTGTCAATCTGGAGGGACGCGTATATAATCTGGCACTAGGCGGAGGAGCACAATTAGATGTGGGTGTATACCCATTATTTCTTGCCATGCAGGTATTGGGCAGACCGATCGACATTAAGTCCTTCAGTCACTTGGCGGTAACCGGAGCAGATGCCACTTCCAGCGCACTATTTCGATACAGCAACGGAGCGTTAGCGCATATTTTTTCTTCTTTCGTCGCCGATTCACCGAAGGAAGCGCACATCCTAGGCACCAAGGGTCGCATTACCCTACATGCGCCTTGGTACAAAACAGAAAGGGTTTCGTTACAACTTAATTCCGGAGAGATCACCGAATTCCCATTACGCCATTCCGGAAACGGTTTTGAATTTCAGATCACAGAAGTAGTCAGGTGCCTGGAAGAAAGGAAAATTGAGAGTGCCCTTATGCCGCACTCCCTGAGCTTGCTCATGGCGGAAGTAAGTGACGAAATCAGAAGACAAGGCGGTGTAAAGTATACCTCAGATCAAGTCGGTTTTCTTACTTCTTGAATTCTGGTAAGAATCCCTTAATCCTAGTCCGCCAGCACCGGCCTGGCTTCAATAGCACGTACAGTGGCCTCCATGACTTCAAAGCCACTTTCTGCCATGCTATTTTGCGTGTCGAGTGTGGGATTTACTTCCGCAATCTCCCAGGCACATATTTTAGGACTTTTGGCAAGCTCCACATTTAAAATCTTTGCTTCTTCCACAGTGAGCCCGTTTGGCACCGGAGTACCCGTGCCTACAGAGATCCGGCTGTCCATGCTGTCAACATCAAACGATACGTACAGCAGATCGCAATGATCAAGAATCTTTAAGACTTCCTGAGCAACGGCCGGCGGACCCATTTTTTTTACCTCCTCCGCTGTGAAATTTGGGATCCCATACTTGTTAATGAGATAATTCTCTGGTTTTTCCAGATCTCTGACCGAGACAAATACAATATCCTCCGGATAGATTTTCGCCCCAGGCATCCCCACATTCATGATCTGCTCCCAGTATTCAATGGTCTCCCCTTTCGGATCGTTTATCTTGCATTCCAGGTTGTCAATGTCACATGCCATGGCCAGCGTCATGCCGTGCATATTGCCGGAGGGTGTGGTATAGGGGGTATGAAAATCAGCGTGCGCATCAATCCATACGACACCAAGGCGTTTTTTTGGATGTGCCTTTTTGATCCCGGCGATGGTGCCATAGGCTGTGCTGTGGTCGCCCGCAATGATGATTGGAAAAAAATCGTCCCATATCTGCTCATAGACCTCCAGGCACACACGTTCCTCCATGATCAGCACGCCATCAATGAACTTTGCGTAGGCATGCTCCGCACTGTTGAAAAGAAGTTCATTTACATTTTCTACTTCGATGCTTTCGTTTTCTCTAAAAAAATTTGATTTTATGTCAAGACTGGCGATTTTCAATGCCTCTACGCCAAGGCTGGCTCCCCGGGTGCCGGCTCCGATTTCTGACTTTACTTCAATAATTTTTATTTTCTCGCTCACAAAACCTCAGATTTACAACTAAAGAAAGATGGACTATAGACGACTTGAGAAATCAGTCCAGCCTCACAGATCTGGCAAGGGGTGTGCGGTAGCGAATGAAATAAGAAACTGGCGGTGAACCATACAACTAATTGTATTGCAAAGATGGCAAATTTATCCCAATATTGCGTTTTTTAGGGAGAATCGTTGCCCACAGCCGTTAAACCCATGAATGTGAAATGAAGAGCTACCGTGAACTCATTGAGCAGACCTTTGAATTCCCACAGGAAGAATTTAAGGTTTGGGAACACGAATTACTCTTCAACGATGTGCCGCTTATTGACATTATTAAGGAGTATGGCACACCTCTCAAACTAACATACCTTCCGCGCATCAGCGAGAACATTCGATTTGTTCAAAGCACCTTTAACAACGCCATGGAAAGGTTCAAGTACAATGGAAAGTACACCTATTGCTATTGCACCAAGTCATCCCACTTCTCATTTGTGCTGGAGGAGGCGCTTAAGAACAATGTTCATATCGAAACTTCTTCCGCTTTCGACATAAATATTGTACGCTCATTGTTCGACCAGGGTAAGGTCACCAAAGATCTCTATGTGGTCTGTAACGGTTTCAAAATGCCACCCTACACAGAGAATATCTCCAACTTGCTCAATGACGGATTTCACAATTGCATTCCGCTGCTTGACACGCTAGCGGAAATTGATGTGTACGAACAAAAAGTGAATGTGCCCTATCAGGTGGGCATCCGCGTTGCTTCCGATGAAGAGCCAAAATTTGAATTTTATACTTCCCGTCTTGGCATTCGCTACAGCGATATCGTGCCGTTGTACAAAGAAAAAATAGCGACAAGCCAGAAAGCATCGTTGAAAATGCTTCACTTTTTTATTAATACGGGAATCAAGGACACCGCCTACTATTGGAGCGAACTGAGCCGCTTCATTTTCAAATATTGCGAACTTCGAAAGATGTGTGATACCCTTGATTCAATCGACATTGGCGGTGGCTTCCCCATTAAAACTTCACTTACATTCACCTACGACTATAAGTACATGATCGAGCAAATCGTGGAAAATATCAAATGGATTTGTGATAAGAACAATGTGCCAGTACCAAATATTTTTACGGAGTTTGGAAGCTACACCGTGGGCGAGAGCGGCGCAATCCTATACTCTGTTGTGGACCAAAAACTTCAAAACGACAAGGAGCTGTGGTACATGATCAATGGATCGTTCATAACACAAATGCCTGATGCATGGGGCCTCAATCAGAAATACATTCTTCTGGCAGTAAACAAATGGGATGATCCGTATCACAAGGTGAACATCGGTGGTCTCACATGCGACAGTATGGATTATTACAATTCCGAAGCTCACATCGGTGAAGTGTTCCTTCCCATGATCAATGATGAAGAGCCGCTTTATATTGGCTTCTTTCACACCGGTGCCTATCAAGAGTCGCTCGGCGGCTATGGCGGCATCCAACACTGCCTCGTGCCGGCACCAAAGCATGTGCTCGTGTCAAGAAATGAGGATGGCGAAATCTCCACAGGGCTTTTTGCCCCTGAACAAAGCAGCGAGAGTATGATGAAGGTGCTGGGGTATGCAAAGTCGACCGTGCCGGCAAATCTCTAATGCAAAAACAAGTTAACCACTGAGGCGCTGAGACGCAAAGAATGACGCGCACTTGCTTAGAATCTCCGCGGTTAAAAACATTAGCAAGCAGCCTAAACAAAAACTGATCAATAACCCGGCATCTTCGTTTCCTTAAAGTCCGCCGGGATTTTGAAATCATTTGCATTCAGCCCTTCACGCTTGACTTCTTCGGCCTCCATGGTCATTCTCCCTTCCGGCATGCTCATCTCCATTTTCAGCGGCACGCCATCAATCTGGGAATAGAACATGGACTGACCCCCTTTGCCCATACGCTGACCGGCCAAGCTCTTGAAATCAAAATCCCTGATCTCAGTAGTGGTCCAGAAAGTTTGCGTGGTGGGTTTCCCTTCCACGGTAGTTTCCGCCAGGTACTTGATACAGTTGTATCCTAAAATCTTGGCTGTCTCGCTGGTCTTGGTGACCTTCACAGGCGTTGCTGCGCCATCCTCTTTGCCCTGACCTGAGGCCATGACCATATACGTTTTGTTCTTGCGGTCCAGGCGGACAGTCTTGTTGGCATCCTTCTGGTAAAGAATCTCCTGCCCGTCCATCGCGCCACCATTCATCACGGTCAGGGTGTTGGAGTCCTTGATCTTCACAGTAAATCCTTTTCCTATCATTGAGTTCATATCCCCTCCACCTTGCTGCATTTTCATCATGTTTTCCATTTGCGCCTTCATCTGTGGGTTGGCGTCCATCATGGCTTTTACCTTCGGGTCATTCATTTGAGCCAGCATTTCCTTCATCTCGGCCTGACTCTCAGGATCATTCATTTCTTTCTGGGACTTTCCCATTTCAGCCTTCGTTTTCGGATCGGTGATTTCCATTTTCATAGTCCATTTGACAGTGCCCTCAAAGGTCTGACTGTGGACTTGGATGACGGTCAGCAATAATACCAGTGTTACTAATTTTTTCATGATTTTATTATTTTGGTGATCATTTAGAGAAATTTCTCCAACCAATTTGGTTACCAAATATCTCACTTTTGGCCCTCCCGGGCAAGCCATGACAAGGAAATGTAGTTTGTCACCTTTCTGTTTCGCAAATTTTGCTATCTTCAACAGCGGATTTCTTCCACCCTCTAAATAGCATCGCCATGAAAATATTCGATGAAAAACACATCAAAAACATTGCTCTGCTCGGAGCACCGAAAGGCGGCAAAACCTTGTTGGCAGAAGACATGGTTTTCGAGGCAGGGATCATACGCCGCAGAGGCACCATAGAAGGCAGGAATACCATTTCAGATTACCACGAAATTGAACAGGAGCGAGGGAACTCCGTCTTCGCCACCAGTCTACATACCGAATGGCGAGACTACAAAATCAATATAATCGATACACCCGGCTTTGATGATTTCGCAGGTGAGATGATCTCATCCCTACGGGTGGCCGACACGTGCGTAATGGTGATCAATGCACAACATGGCGTGGAGGTAAGCACGGAGTTAATTTGGAATTACGTAGACCGCTTTCATAAGCCGGTCATTTTTGCCATCAATCAGGTAGATCATCCAAAGTCTGATTTCGAAGCAGCCCTCGAATCTTTGCAACGACGATTCGGCAAATCAATAACACAGATGCAATACCCTGTCAACCAGGGAGAAGGATTCAATTCCATTATCGACTTGCTCAAAATGGTGATGTACAAATTTCCCCCGGAAGGAGGCAAGCCACAAAAACTCCCTATCCCTGACTCCGAGAAGGAAAAAGCTGCTCGATTGCACAATGCCCTCGTGGAAAAAGCGGCTGAGAATGATGAAAGGCTCATGGAGAAATACTTTGAGGCTGGCA
>JAYWDR010000358.1:0-4489 GCA_043779735.1 Cyclobacteriaceae bacterium
CCTAAATTATTCATTGATTGGATTCAGAAATTTGGCACCGAGAACTTCATTCTTAGCGCTGACGTAAAGCTTGAACACGTACAAGTAAGGGGCTGGACAAAGCTCTCAGACATAACGATATACGATTTAGTCGCCCAATTTGAAAAAGAGGGTCTCCAGTACATTACGTGTACCGACATCAACACGGATGGTATGTTGCAAGGCCCCAACTTTGGCCTTTATAAGAAATTGAAAAAGCGTTTTCCGGAATTAAAGATAACCGCCAGCGGTGGCGTCAGCTCAATCAATGACTTGCAGGAACTGAAGTATATCAAAGTGTATGGAGCAATCGTAGGCAAAGCCATCTATGAGAACAAGCTTGCGTTGTCAGAGCTGAGAAATATATAAGGTGCAGGCACTGCAATTCATACCGTCCGTTTTACTTTTGAAACCATATACAACATCTCGCGACCTATCTGCCGAACCCGGTCACAGTATTTCTCAGTCTCAAGAGGTGTGTCATCAAAATCTTTGGGATCATCGAAGGGTATGGAGAATCGCTCAAGCGTCCCCAATACCAATGGGCAATTATGATCAGCCTGTGAACAAGTCATCACTGCTGCAAAGCCTCTTTTGGGATTGCCTTCAGCATCATACTTTTTAGAAAAAGAGAACACCGGGGCCACATCATTCGCAAACCCAACTTCATACATTGGGTTTGAGGCTTCTGTTGCCTTCCTGATCCTAAATCCAGCCGCAACCATAGCCGTCACGGCCCTTGGATTAAATGCGGTGGCTTCTGTCCCGCCAGAATAGCAAACTATTCCCTCCACTCCATAATAGGCGGCTGCAGCCTGGGTCCATAATTGAGCAATGTGACTTCTCCGTGAATTGTGGGTGCATATAAAATTCAATTCAGCCTTCTCTCTGCGCCTTATTTTATTCTCAATAAAACGAGCGAGTTTTTCAAGGGTTGTTTTCCGCTCCAATGGAATTGTGTCAAACTCTTTTTTGAGTTCGCCCATTGTAGTCAGTAACGGTTGAAACAATTCCATTCTTTCCACAATATGTTAGTCACAACATCCAGGCGCACAACAGTTCACAGGTTTTTCAGCATATACCGTCACACTCGTGATGCCCAAACGGCCTTCCTTCACGCTGCTCATTTCATCCTCTGACAAGTACTGTTTCAAAATCTCGACAGGCAACGTGATTGCCTTTTCCTTTTGAACAACAATGTTCGAAAAACCCGCCTCCTTAATGATAGCCAGGTACTCCTCCTTTTGAATAGCCCCTGATACACAACCCGCGTACATTTCAGCACTTTTTCTCAGGCCTTCAGGAAGTTCGCCCACTAGTACAATATCAGAAATGCTAAAGTGGCCGCCTTTTTTCAATACACGGAACGTCTCCGCAAACGCCTGCTTCTTGTTCGGAATTAGATTCATCACGCAATTGCTCACCACCACATCGGCAACATTTCCGGCCACCGGCATGTTCTCAATGTCTCCTTGTCTGAACTCAACATTCTCATAATTCAATTTTTGAGCATTGGCCCGTGCCTTCCCGATCATCTTGTCGGTAAAATCAATACCGATCACTTTTCCGGTCTCGCCCGTTATAGCACGTGCTACAAAACAGTCGTTGCCGGCGCCAGAGCCAAGATCAATGACTGTATCACCTGGCTTGATTTGTGCAAACTCAGTAGGCAGTCCGCAGCCCAACCCAAGGTCAGCATCAGCGGCATATCCCTTCAGATTAGAATAGTCATCGGCCATTACTTTGTAGTCAACGGTAGAACAGCCGCCGGTGGCGCCACAACAGCTGGATTCGTTAGTCTCTTTGCTCTGCTCGGCGATTTGGCCGTATTTCTCTTTTACAAGTTGCTTCAGTTGCTCAGGAGTTGATGTAGTGTTCATACGCTTGATTTTGAGTAAATTAAATTTTTAACAACAGGTTTGTCCATTATAACTTTCAAATAAGTCTCCGAGTGATTTCTTTACCCTGGCCCACATCTTTTCATCGATGCAATAGCATACACTGGCCCCTTCAATGTTACCTTTAATCAGGCCTGCTTTCTTCAATTCATTCAAATGCTGGGATACGGTCGACTGCGATAAGGGCAGTTCATCCACAATATCACCACATATGCAGGATTTTGACCGGATCAGGTACTGCAGGATGGCTACCCTGGCCGGATGCCCAAGGGCCTTGGCCATCAAGGCGAGGTCATTTTGGGCTTTTGTGAATTCTTCTGTCTTGGTTAATCCCATATAGGTTACTTGATCGTAATATTACGATATAAGTTTCAGGTTTCTCAATTATTCTTTTGAGAATTTAAATCAGTGCTGAATTGCTTGGAAGCACAGTATTGATAGCCTAAGCACCTATGCCTGCTTCGGGATTCTGAATCCTACAGATCGATGTTTCCAAATCGACGGCTCAAGAAAGATTTTTCCTTATCTGGAATCAATATATTTCCGTTATGAACAAAGGTACTATCCACATCATCGATGGTTACGAATTCGTGGAATTCCACGCTGACCAATACAATGAAGAAGAAACTATATCCAGGAGCCATGAATTTTACCGCTGGCTCGACAAGAGAAGGACCGTCCGCGATTTTTCCAACCGTCCTGTTCCGCTGGAGGTTATTCATAACCTGTTACTAAGTGCTTCTTCCGCTCCTTCAGGTGCAAACAAACAACCGTGGACCTTTTGTGTTGTAACCGATCCTTCCATCAAAAAGGCTATAAGAGAAGCCGCCGAAAAGGAGGAATTTGAAAGCTACAATAACCGAATGAGCGATGAGTGGCTACGGGACCTCCGGCCGTTACAAACAGACTGGAAAAAGCCCTTCCTTGAAGTAGCTCCCTACCTCATCATCGTTTTCAAGAAAGCATATGATTTGCTGCCGTCGGGTGAGAAGAGAACCAATTATTACGTAAACGAATCAGTGGGCATTGCCTGTGGATTCCTGCTGACAGCCATACACCATGCAGGACTGGTAGCGTTGACCCATACGCCTAGTCCCATGAACTTTCTCTTAAAGATTCTCAAGCGTCCTGATAATGAACGGCCGTTCCTTTTAATACCAGTAGGTTATCCCGCATCAGAGACCTTAGTGCCAAATTTGAAGAGAAAATCCATTCGTGAGGTAGCTGAATTCTACGGGGCTAAAAAGTAATATCCTCATATTTTCCCCCGACGAATCTTCTACAAGAGAGTCGCCCCATCAATGCAATTGGTTTGAGTAAAGATTTTCCCATCAGCATCCGAACGCATTCCTGAATCCCCTCGGTGATGGAAGGATGTGGATGAACACATTCTGCCAACTCCTCCACCCCTTTATTCATAGAGATCAAAACCGCTACTGCCTGGATCGCACTGGAGGCTTGGTTGCCCACCACCTTCATGCCAAGGATCTTCATCTCCTTGTCATTGGTGGCAAGCAGCTTGATGAACCCTTGGGTATTTCTCTTGGCAATTGCCCTGGGGATGGTACTATATTCAAGTGTTACTACCTTATACTCCATCCCTTTTTCTTTGGCTTGCGTCTCATTGAGACCTACCCCAGCCACCTCAGGGCTCAGAAACATGATGGTGCTAATGTTCTCGTACACCAACTTTCGATCTGGCTTTCCAAACATCTTCTCTACGGCATAGCGCCCTTCCAATTCCGCCACGTTGACTAACGAAATATCGGCTGTCAAGTCTCCAACTGCATAAATATTTGGCACATTGGTTTGGGTGTCATTGTTTTCAATTCCCCTCTTGGATGTATTGATGCCTACTTTATCATCCCACAGGTCTTCGAAATTGGGGATTCTCCCGACCGACACCAACGCCTTTTCCACATTGAATATCTGATGGGTGCCATCCGTATACTCCAACTCATACTCCACCCGCTTGTTCACAATAATCATTCTCACCAGGCGGGAATTCCGATGTATGAGCACGCCGTTATTTTCCATGTTGCGTTCCACAATGCGAACCGCATCTTCATCTTCAAACGGCAGTATGCGGTCACCCTTATCAATCAAATGTACTTTTGTCTTGCCAAAGCCGCTGAAAATGGTGGCGTATTCACATCCAACAACCCCTGCACCCACAATCACCATCGTTTCGGGGAAATCCTTCATCTCCTCAATACCATCACTGGTCATGACAATCTTTTCGTCAATTGGCAACTCAGGCAAATACCGCGGCCTGCTTCCGGTAGCAAGCACTATATAGTCAGCCCAAACTCGTTGCTTTTGGGCTCCGAGTGTAATTTCAATCTCATGCTGATCAATCAAACGTGCCTCCCCTTTCTTAAATTCAAAAAGATGCCCAGCCGTGCTTTTCAAATAGTTCATCTGCTCCTCCAGGAGTCCCTTGCGCTCCTGAATCGCCTTCTGTACTTCACTATAAATTTCTGAATAGTTTACCGTAGGCACTTTAATATTATAACGCTTAAGGCTTTTGCGAAATGCAGACACTTCACGAGACAACTCCCAAAAAGTTTTTG
>JAYWDR010000359.1:0-4463 GCA_043779735.1 Cyclobacteriaceae bacterium
GAAACCAGAAAGGATATTGATGCTACTCTCAACATGGTGTTAGAACTTATGCCTGATGAAATAGGCATTTCCGTTTCGTATCCCTTGCCGGGGACTAAATTTTATGAAAATGTCAAAGCCCAGTTGACTGAAAAACAAAATTGGACTGACTCAGACGATTTAGCCATGCTGTATCAAAACACCTACCCGGCGGCTTACTATAAAATTTTGCAGCGGTATGTTCATAGTCGATATCGCATTCAGCGAGGTGTCAACAGACTCAGAGACTTCATAAGAAAGCCCACCTTTCTCTTAAGCGACGTCAGAAAGATAGTGTCTATGATAATTAACCTTCCATTGTCATTGATTCACAGCTATCGCCTCAAACAATTGAGCTCTACGAATGGCCGTTGAACCAACCACCCAGGAAATGCTCCAACCGGTTCAACGGGCTTTCAGCAAGCAAGCGGAACATTATGATGTAGATGATTTTTCTAATCAGGTTTTGATAGACTGGCGCAAAAAAGTCTATGGTCATCTGAATCTATTTTTGAAGCCGGGTGACAAGGTTTTAGAACTCAATGCGGGTACCGGAATTGATGCCCTGTATCTCGCACAGGCCGGTCACGCAGTACACGCAACAGACATTTCTCCGGGTATGATTCAAAAAATTCAAGAAAAGATTGACCAATCCGGAATGAAAGATAAGCTCACCACACAGCAATGCTCCTTTGAATCATTGGATTCAATTAAGGGAAATCAATTTGATTACGTTTTTTCAAATTTCGGCGGACTAAACTGTTGCAAAGACCTCACTGCGGTCACCAGGTCTTTACCAAATCTATTAAAGAAAGGGGCCTATCTCACGTGGGTCATTATGCCTCCTGTGTGTTTGTGGGAGTGGATCCAGATCCTGAAAGGAAGGCAAACCGCCTTCAGGAGATTAAAGAAGCAAGGTACTATAGCACACCTCGAAAGTGAGCATTTTATTACGTATTACTATTCCGTTTCCGATATCATCAAATGTCTTGGGCCGCGATTTCAAAAGGTCATGGCGCAAGGACTTGGGTCACTTTCACCCCCGCCAGCAAGCCTGCCATTTACGCTGAGAAATCCTAGCCTCTATTCTTTTATGAAAAAACTGGATGGATTGGTCTGCGGCCATTTCCCCTTTAATCGATGGGCCGATCATATTATTGTCACTTTTCAATTCAGCTGACATGAGACCAACCGCCTTTGCCGGCTGGCATAGGATTAAGATTGGTCTTAACCACACGGCCTTTGGACTTTCTGGAACGGTTTTCAATTTTGCTTTTTCAATTATCATAGTAAGGATCTATTCGGCCCAGCTGTGGGGAACATTTGCTCAGCTCATGCTGATGATGACCCTTGTGAGCCAGGTAACAAGTTGGGGTAACAAGGATTTTTTGTTACGAGAGTTCAGCAGAAGTAATCAGCTTTCCTCATTATGGCAAACCTCGTTGTTCAGCAGGGTTATTATTTTCATCCCGCTAATTCCGGTATTCTTTGTTTACAGTTTTAATCAACAAGAAACCTACCTGCTGGGTATTTGGTGTTTTGCAAATTTCTTTTCGCGATCCTTCGATAGTGTCATTGTTTTTGAAAGAAAATTCGGGACTGCGGTTGGCATTGAGATGGTTGGGTTTGCAGTCATTGTTGCCTTACTTTCTATTTTGCCAAAAGCCATTACGCCAGCAATACTTATCATTCTTTTTATCATTACCGCTTCGTTAAAAACTGCTCTTTATGTATTGTCGCTGCGAAAAACAATCCTGGAATCATTCCAGGGTGCCTTTAGCCGTCATCACCTGGTGCTTTCGATCCCGTATTTCCTTCCTCCCTTTATAAGTTTTATCAATGCAAAGGCCGATACTTTTGCGATTGCTCTTACCCTTCCCGGAAAGGAGCTGGGAGAATACTATGTACTGGTCAGTCTTCTCTCCTATTGCCATGCCATCGCAGCTCTGGCACTGGTTCCATTTCTGAAAAATATTTACAGA
Organism: Cyclobacteriaceae bacterium; assembly: GCA_043779735.1. GTDB lineage: Bacteria > Bacteroidota > Bacteroidia > Cytophagales > Cyclobacteriaceae > ELB16-189. Next base: position 2,001 of record JAYWDR010000359.1, read on the forward strand.
ATTAGATTGGAATCACTCCATAAAATAAAAATGTCATTCTTCCTTGGTGGAATTGCCTGGTCGATCCTTTGCATGGTCTGCATCTATTTTTCTATAGAATATATCTATCAAATACATTTTGACGCTCCCGTCTATCTTGTCGCCGCCTTCGCATTGCCGCCATTTTTCATATACTACCTCCTCTCTCAGGAATTTTTCCGACATGATAAGCCTTATCCGGTGGTCATTATTAATCTTCTGGCTGCCATTCTGAACTTTATAGTAAGTCTGCTCTTAATCAATTTCTTTGGTTTTGTAGGCGGCTTAATGTCTTTCGCCAGTATGCAATGGATACTGCTGCTTGGATTCGTGGTCGCACAAAGGGAATTTTTCCCGAAACCTAAAGGCCTGGCACAATAAAGAGAAAGAACATGGACCTTAAGGAGTATTTTCAAAACCATCAGGGATTTCAACATAAATCAGGTATTTTTTTTCAGAAGGATTTTACCCACCCCTCGGTTTTTGAAGCGCATTACCTTTCACTTCGTGGGCAGGAAGGACGAATTTACGATGACCAACAGCTCAGCCTCCTGCCGGTTGTGCCTCGCGGACACCCGCTCCAAATGGAATGGTCGGTTCGTAAGGACTCTGCCAACAAGCTTGCTTCACATCTTCGAAACAAACGCTTCACTAACCTGGTTGAAATCGGATGCGGGAACGGATGGCTATTGCATTACCTGCATGATTTGCTGGACATCGAATGCGTTGGAATTGACTTGAATGTGAAAGAACTTGAGCAGGGAGCGCGTGTCTTTGGCAATCAGGAGGGGTTAGTGTTTGTGCATGTCGACATTCTATCAGAGACATTCCAAGAAGCCTTTGCTGATGTCATCGTAATGGCAAGTGCCCTTCAATATTTTCCTGATCTGGCCTCCCTTTTGAATAGACTTTTGAAATTGCTGCGTCCCTCAGGCGAGATTCACATCATTGACAGCCCATTTTACACAAGAGAGGAAGCATTGCTAGCGAAAGATAGATCTGACAATTATTTCAGGATGGCAGGCGCTCCAGATATGAACAATCTTTATTTTCATCACACCTGGGGGTCTCTTCAGAATTTTGAGCACCAGATCATGCATGATCCGACTACCTTGCCAAACAAAATCAGAAGGCTGTACTTACCGGAATCGCCCTTTCCATGGATTAAGATCTCGTCGACCTGATTTTAAAATATCATTTACCACCGAAGATGTTTGTAAAGAAGAATATTTTCTACAGAACGCTTGAGTTGCTTTCATCTGACCAGCGGGCCAAGGGCTTGGTGGTCATCTTCCTCCTGATGGTAGGTTCCTTGCTTGATTTTTTCAGTCTCGCGACATTTTTTCCCCTTATTCTTCTTGTCGTAAATCCCGGATTGATCGAAGACTTCCCCTTGCTTCAAGACGCTTATCATTTTTTTGGATTTACCAACTCATCCAGCCTGGGTATATCCCTTACTTTATTGGTTCTTATTTTTACTTTACTCAAGACGCGGATTAATCAATGGATAGCCTTCCGGAAGGCTTCCTATGCGTATGGTATTGGAAATGACATGGCTACCTCAGCCATCGAACGCTATTTCAAACTCCCCTACCAGGAATTTACCAACATAGATTTTGCGAAAGAACTTAATCAACTGTCCAATATTCCCTTGATCTTCGCGAATAACATTATCATTCCGGCCGGCACTCTGATTTCGGAAATACTCGTCTTGTTGATCCTGTGTTTTACGATTGCCATGTATCAAGTCAAAGTTTTCAGTCTGCTTTTTCTAATTCTAGTCCCTGCCTATTTTATTTACCGCCTCAATAGGAAGCATGCCTCGGCAATAAGTACCAGCATAGGCATTGCGTATCCAAAGCTTCTAAAATACACGCTTCAAATTGTTGAAGGTTTGATTGACATCCGTTCTTTTCAGAAAGAGTCATTCTTCAAGAAACGATTTGATGAGACCAATAAGGAGGTGGGCCAAATCTTCTCGCTGGACCACGCTTCCCAAACTGATACGGCGCGGGCTACGGAATTGGTAGCTGTCTTTTGCCTTTGCCTAATGCTACTCTATTCTCTTATCAGCCAACAAAACCAGCAGGAAACCTTGCTGCTGTTGGGAGTATACGCAGGGGTGGGCTTACGAATCGTTCCATCGATCAATCGAATTTTTTCGGCCTTGCATCAAATAAGAATCAATAATCATGTGATTAATGAACTCCCGGATATCATTGGACTGGCTGACGATGACCTTGGTAATCAGGTACAGGCCACCACTTTTAATTCCACCATACATATTAATAAGATTTCCTTCTCTTACCCGGCAGGTTCTCAGATTCTGCAAAAGACTACTATGGTAATCAAGAAGGGTGAAAAGATTGCCATAACCGGAGTGTCTGGCACAGGGAAAACCACCCTCTTTCTTATTCTTTTGGGACTGCTTGATGTATTGGAGGG
>JAYWDR010000360.1:0-4441 GCA_043779735.1 Cyclobacteriaceae bacterium
CAACTCACTTTGATTTGCCAGAAGTATTGTCGAATGGGTATACTTTTTTTGTCGATAATCTAAGCAGCAAGGACTTCATTAAAATCATCATCAGACTAAAGACTGCAACCAAAGACCGCCCCATACTCATAGGGCATCAGCGTGGAAGAGTGATTTTTGCGGTTCAAAGTCCAACCGAGGAGGACTCCTTTTATTTCTCGTTGCGGAAATCAGACATCCCGACTGACGGAGTGATGCATTTAACACTGTTTGATGCCATCGGCAACCCTCAGTGTGAAAGACTTATCTATCATGACATGAAAGCGCCATTGCATTTATCATTGTCATCCGGGCGAAGTGAATACAAGGCACGAGAGGAAGTAAAAATATCAATCGCCCTGCGTGATGCGCAAGGAAATCCTGTACAGGGAAATGTTTCTCTTTCTGTGACTGATGTCAATCAAGTGATGTCAGATTCAAATGGTGAGAATATTCTAAGTTATTTACAATTAACCTCTGATATCCAAAATATAGGTACAGCACCGCTTCATGAAATCAAAGGCATCATCGAGGAACCATTTTACTATTTCGACAAATCCAACCGGAATGCACCGATCTATTTGGATGTGCTGCTTATGTCGCAAGGTTGGAGAAGGTTTTTATGGAAGGATGTTTTGAATACGCACAACAAAGAATCCGAACCCCAATACTCAATTGAGACCGGCATAACTTTGCAAGGCATGGCTGTATTACCTAACGGAAAGGTTGCGCCCAAACCGATTGGTGTTTCGCTTTTTTATCATCCGGAAGCGGGCACGACCGAATATTTAAAAACGAACACGGATGCCAGCGGTAAATTTATATTTAACCAAATTGAGGTAAATGGTGACATGGATGTAATGGTGCAGGGGGTAAAAGAAAAGGGAGGAAGGTATGTATTACTTACTGCTGACCGCTGGAAACGTCCTGTGTTTGCTCCTGGTGATTACGAAATAGATCCATTCTTATTTGATAGAGAAAAAAGGAATCAGTTCATTCGATCGCAGCAGCACTACGCACAAATGGACGCAAATTTGCGTAGAGGTAAAGTCACCATGCTGGAGGAAGTTGTTATTAAAGGAGAGCCCATAGTGGATCGGAGGCGACTATATTATAGTGGACTCAATCCAACCAAGATTGTGGTCAATGAGCTGGACTGTGGTTCTGCATTGACCATTTTTCAAATGATTCAGGCTCAGGTAGCTGGCGTGCAAGTTGACTACCGTTCTGGTACCGGAACAGTTGTTCTTATTAGGGGAAAGGCTCCGGCTTATTTGCTGGATGGCTTTGAAGTTGAAATTGAGGTAATTAATACAATTAGGCCGTGCTCCGTTGAATCGATTGAAATTGTCAAGCATCCTTCGGCCATGCTAAATGCGACGGGTGTTATTTCTATACTTACCAAAGCTGGCAATCCAAATTATGATGGCCCACTTGAACCGGCACGAGGTGTAATTGTGGCGAATATTCAAGGATACCACGTACCAAAAGAATTTTATTGCCCCAAGTATACCATGAGTAAGGCTGATTCTTTGCAAAATCTAATTCCTGATTTTCGTTCTACCATTTACTGGAACCCCTCGATAGAAACTGATAAACAAGGCAATGCCCAGGTTAATTTCCGGAATTCGGGGGAACAAACTTCTATGAGAGTCAGCGTTGAAGGAATTTCTCAACAGGGTAAGCCTTTGTACGCAACATATACTTACAAAGTGAACTAAAAAACCCCTGTCTTCTTATGCCCTTATTCACGTATTTCCTGGTTTCACAGTCAAATTCGGTTATTTTCTGACATATTTCCAGTTCCGTATTTTTCCTTCTGAAAGCCACTCAACGGTTGTTGCTAATCGCTTGCTGCGAGTAGTTTCGGTTTTGGCTTCGGTAATCCACTCCAGATAATCTTTCTTGTTTGAATAATTGAATTCTTCAAAGACCATTAAAGCTTTCTTGTTTTTGACGAGAGCTTTTTTGAAGTCTGGAGGCACCGTTAATTTGATCTTTGCAGTCTGGCTTGGTCGTCGCTGAAGCTTCACACCGTCTCTGTTGAGTCGGACTGCTTCTTTAATATACGTAACAAGGATATTTTCAGAGGGAAGGTCATTCAACGTTTTTAGTTTGCCGAAGTGACCCATGCCAGTCGCATCCATAGGATGAAGAAGCTTGGCGTAGTCCTCCATGAGGGTAGCCTTCCAAAATCCGAAAGAACAATGGTGCTTGAAGGCAGCCATGCTGCACAAGATTCCTTGATTGTCGAAATGAGGGAATCCCCATTTTATGGTTTCCACTATATCAGGGCAAGTTTGGTGGACCAACTCGCGCAGATGCTTTAGAATTGGCTTTGCAAAGTCTTCAGACCTGGCAACATAGGCATCAATGCGACTGTCTTTCATCGTGATAAATAGTTTTACGAAAAGTATTTTGTCACGCCGGGCACAGCAATCGGATAAAATCCGTTTGGATCAGGTTTGGAAGGCATGTCAGCATCCCACGCATATCGGGAGGGTTGAATTGAAATGCCGGAATTGAGCGCTTTGTCAAATTCTACAACCTGTCCGGAATAGGTAGCCATGCGGCCGAGGATGGCGGTCATCGTGCTTTTAGCACCTCGTTCAGCATCAGAAAATTTGTATTCACCTTTCGCAATCGATTCGAAGAGTTCATCGTGCTCGGTTTGGTATGGGTTGTTTTCTTTTTCCTTGTCGAACTGGTAGGTCACATTCCCTTTGCGGTCGGTGATATTCATCGCTCCGCAATTGATGGTGCCCTTTGTACCCATGATCTGCTCGTCTACTTTGCTTAAGGTGCCCTTGATATGCCGGCACTGACTGTTCATGATGCTTCCATCCGCATATTCGAACTCGACATAGTGATGATCAAAGATTTCGCCATACTCTTTTCCTTTGCGAACTTCACGTCCACCCATTCCTTGTGCCTTCACTGGGTTGCTGCCCTTGAACCAATTCATAACATCCATATTGTGAATATGTTGTTCGACGATGTGGTCGCCGCAAATCCAGTTGAAGTAGTACCAGTTGCGCATCTGGTATTCCATTTCAGTCATGCCTGGCTTTCTCATGTTTACCCATACGCCCTCATTATTCCACCACACCTGCGATGACACAATATCTCCAATCATACCATCACCGAGTCGTTTGTATAATTCGCGATACGAATTTTGATAGTGGCGCTGCAGACCCACCACCACATTTAGTTTTTTCTGTTTTGCAATTTGAGCCGCCTCCAATACCTTTTTGATACCTGCAGGGTCTGTGGCCACTGGCTTTTCCATGAAAATATGCTTGCCTTGATTTACGGCTTCTTCAAAGTGCATAGGGCGAAAGCCGGGAGGGGTGGTGAGAATCACCACGTCAGCCAGTGCGATGGCCTTCTTGTATCCATCGAATCCCACAAACTTGTTTTCCTCTTTCACGGTCACGCGGTTTTTCAGATTGCCTGAGGAGCCCGACCAATCGGAAATATCATCGGCAGTAAGCGCTTTATAGCAGTCGTCCAGTCTGTCGCGAAAGGCATCGGCCATAGCCACAAGCTTAACATTTTGCTTTGTAAGCATAGCCTGCATAGCGGCACCGGTCCCCCTTCCTCCGCAGCCTACGAGTGCGATTTTGATGGTATCGTCCGCGGAGGTATTGAAAAATTCCGCGTTGGAAATAATTGGCAGGGCCATCAGTGAGCCTGCAGCCAGGGTAGTTTGCTTAATAAAATCCCTGCGGGTTGGTGTGGGGGTTTTCATGGTGCGAATAATTTTGTTACAAATGATCTACGAATATAGAATCTTAAAAGTAATTTCCGGAAGATGCCTTCGGGAAGGCATTCTGTCTGGATAAAGCCCTGCTTTTATGGTTCGCACTGCATTTTAGTACCTATTTATGATACATTTTGTAAAATTTCTCAATCTCTTCTTTTACGGGCTGCTTTGAGGGCCGCACCACACGGAAACCTACGAACATGCCATCGGTGAGCCACCAGCGGCTCTTGGGTACTTGTGGATCGCGCTGGTTCCACTTGGCGTCCGAAGCAATTCTATTGCTGCACCGAAGCTGGTTGACGGGGTCTGTGAATGATCCGCCTCGAACGGTACGGGGATATCGGGTAAGGGGAGTGGTGATGGGATCCTTTTCAGACATGGTATTATAATAGGTAGGATCGTACTGGTCTATGGTCCACTCAGATAAGTTACCCAACATGTCAAACAGTCCCCATGCGTTGGGCTTCTTTTCTTTCACAAGATGAAATTTCCCATCGCTATTATCCTTGAAGTAGCCGTGTTCTTTCATTCCATCGGGATCAAGCGCGGTCGACTCACCTGATCGGCAGGCATATTCCCACTCCGCTTCTGTAGGCAACCTGTAAAAGAACCCCGTTCGTGAGTAAAGCCATTGGCAATACATCATGGCGGCTTGCT
>JAYWDR010000361.1:0-4440 GCA_043779735.1 Cyclobacteriaceae bacterium
GTGATGGCAGACTGTGACGACCGTCCTGGAAATTGAATGTCTACTGCAACCCTGTAAATCCGATCGGCGTGAGGATGAAATTGATCAAAGCCAATGTCATCGGTAGCGATGAGTACCATGATAAGACAACTGGCCATACCGACAGTAAGTCCAAGTCCATTCAGGAGCGCATAAATTTTTTGACGAAGGAAAAAGCGATAGGCCGTAACCCAGTATTGAGATAGGAGCATGAATCCTAAAGATAAAGAATAATTTGTTTGTTCGTCTGAGTGTGGAGGTGACTATGTAGATCAAACTTAATCTCTATCTTTGGACAATGGACGGCAATCATTTATTCACCGAGTACTTTCTCTCCCGGCTCCTGATCAACACCCTGTCGATGATCGTTTTGGTCCGGTTTGTTTATTTCCCGACGTATCACAAGCGGGACACATTCTTTACTTTCTTCCTACTCAATTTTATTGTTTTTCTGCTGGTGTATATGTTGGAGGTAGTAAAAGCCTTCAATACTTTGGGAAGCGCATTTGGTTTGCTGGCAGCCTTCTCGCTACTTCGGTTTCGCACAGAAACAATTACCATCAAGGATATGACCTATTTGTTTATCATCATGGCGGTCGGTTTGATCAATTCCATTATGAAAGGGTCGTATGTGGAGATCGTAAGCTTGAATGCGATGATAGTAAGTGCGGTGTACATAGTGGATGGAAACAAACTGATGCGCATTCAAAAAAACAGAACTATTGAATACGATAAACTAGATAATATAAAACCCGACCGGCAGCCTTTGCTTATAGCTGACCTACGGGAGCGAACCGGCCTGGACATCCAAAAGATATCCATTGAGCACATCGACTTTGGAAAGGGCCGGGTAGTTATAAGAATTTATTATTACTAAGCCTCGGAATTCCGTATTGAAGAGGAACTGGGTGAAGTGGTATATTTTCCGGGGGAATTCTGAATGCATTTCACGCAAAGGCGCAAGGAGCGCAAAGAATACAGGGTGGTCTTGCATTTACTTGGCGTTCTTCGCGGCTTTGCGTGAAATAAAACTCTTGACTCAAGGGTTCACGCAAAGAGGCAAGGAGCGCAAAGAATACAGGGTGGTCTTGCATTTACTTGGCGTTCTTCGCGGCTTTGCATGAAATAAAACTCTTGACTCAAGTCATCAAGTCATAATTTGTTAACAATCCTTTGAATTCCATCCTTGATCAGCGCTTCATTAAAGTTGACTAACAATCCCAGTTTTAATCCAGTAAGTTTCAGGTAGGTCAACAACTGTTTTTGATGAACGGGGGCAATTGCCTCTATCGATTTGATTTCAACAATGACCTTGTCGTCAACAATCAGGTCGACTCTGAAGCCCAGGTCCAATTTGACCTGTTCATAGACCACAGGCAGTCCCTGTTGTTTTTTGATCAGTAAATTTTGTTTGATGAGTTCATAGGCGAGCGCCTCTTCATAGACTGATTCAAGCAGTCCTGGTCCCAGGTTAACGTGCACCAGGAAGCAGCAATTGACGATTATTTTTGAGAGTTCATTTTCAGACATGGGCATGCGCGTTTTTTGATTGCGAAACTTAGTTACCCAATGTTGTGGATGCAGCTTTTCGAGCGCATGTTTTCCAGACGGAATGTGCTGGGTTCACGCAAAGGCGCAAGGAGCGCAAGGAATACAGGGGCGCTCTTGCATTTACTTGGCGATCTTGGCGGCTTTGCGTGAAATAAAACTCGTGACTCAAGGGTTCACGCAAAGAGCGCAAGGAGCGCAAAGAATACAGGGATGCACTTGTATTTGCTTAGCGATCTTAGCGCCTTTGCGTGAGAGGCATTTCAAGTCGGCTGAAAAAAGAAATCATTAATTCTCGCGGGCAATGCATTCACCTGCGCCATCGCCTCTTCCATAATATTCTGAGCGCCCTCGTTGTGGGCCATAGTAGCGTACGCGCCGATGAGGTCAAACAATGCCCACGGATGGCGGTTTGACAGTTGGGCAGCAACGGTGAGCGCTTCCACGGCTTCCTTTTCATACCCGAGTCCCAGGTAACACAAGCCCACAGCCCGCAGCGCCATGAAAGAACCTGAATCCTTCCGGGTCGCGATTTGAGCTACTTTCAGACCCTCTTCGAATTTTCCTTTGTGCATTAAGGCATAAGCTTGAAGGAAGTGAGGCACAGCTCCCACCGGCTCATCTTCTGCTTCTTCAAAATTGCAGGCGATCTGCGTAAGGCAAAGTTTGAATTTCTTCATTGCCGTTGCGCTACCAGCGTTGATCTCAAATACTTTGTTAAAATTATGTTCTGCATCTGGCCAGGCCCATTCGTAACACAGCGCGACATAGGCCAGGGCATAGTAGGCGTCAATCAACGTAGGGTCAATGCTTAAGGCCCTCATCGCCGCATCCCGGCTCTGGGTGATGGACTCCTGTAGCGGAATCATTTCATAGTAGCCAAGGAGTACTGCCGCGTTGGCAATACCGGCATGTGCCAGGGCGAACTCCGGATCCAGGTCAGCGGCCTTCTGGAAACATTCTAGGCTAGTGAGCAGATCGTTGCCGCGACGACGCCAATGATACCGGCCTTTCCAGTACAATTCGATGGCGCCAGTACCGGTACCCGTCAGATGCTGAATCCCCTGCCGCTCCGTTTCCTTTAAGCTGATAGAAAGCGACTCACAAATCTGGAGAATGATGGTGGGGCGAAGGCTGAACAATTTATTCCGCTCGCATTGATATTCGCCTTGCCATACCAGCGTGTCTGTGGCAGTCTGCATGAGTCGGACTTGAACACCAATGGCATTATCTTGAACAGTCATGCTCCCCGTGAGAATCAGGGTGGCGGCTCCCGCTGAGGATTGCTTTCCAGCCGTAGCAGATCCATTCACTGCCGAGGTGAGCCCAAGGATGGATAGCCTGAGTGCTTTGATTTGCTTAAGTGAAGTGAAAAGATCTTCTGCAAATCCATGGGACAAAAACTCCTCTTCCGGATCGGTCGATTTGAAAACCAGCGGCATGACCGCAATGGACTTGATCGTGCTTGGTGATTTTAGCAATCCATCGAGAAGGGCATTTTTTCTAAGGGGGGCCTTGACTTCATGCCCGGCCCGTTGGTCGGGGGTGCGTATGCTGTTAATAATTTCTTTGACTGCATTGGCAATCTTATTGATCTGGTCGCGGTACTGCGTGTGATTTGTATTTTTCAGTGGGTCTTCCTCCCGCGCCCGCAGCGGCCGGTTAACACCAGGCGATTTGAAGACAAAAGGGATAGCCCGTAGTTTTCCATCCAACTGGGTTTCCACAAGGTCCAGGTCGGCGGTCTCCAGGTCATGAATGCAAACCGGCAATACACGACTTGCCACATTGCCGCTGTGCAGTTTGATGGAAGGTCCCAAGGTGTCTTCGGCGATGAGGCGAAGGAAGGGGAGGAATTCCTGCTTCCAGGCATAGCAGTCCGGATCGCAGTAGGTCTGAGAAAGGATAGGAACAAAAATGGATGCCTTGAGTTTTGAGGAGAGCGAATCTTCCACTTGATGCGTCTCTTGCAGGCCCGTATGCGGATTCTTGTCAAAATAGATGGACACGCTTCCCTTCACCATCGTCTCCAGTTCGGTGGTCAGGTGGTTGACGAATTCGGTTACCCAGCCCTCACCCGCAGTTCCGCCCGGGGCCTTATTGTCGTTGTGCCTGTAGCTGATGAAGATATCAAATTTGAATTCCTGGGATGACATAGCCATTTGGATAAGATTTGTATGTGCAGATTACTTGCCCGCCGTAGCCACGTTTCGATGCGCAGGAGGGTAGCTGATGAAGATGTCGTATTTGGAGTTGACGCTGGGCATGGGGTTATGGTCTATTGTTAAGCAAAGGTGGCACCCCACCGACTCTCAGGCTATCCCGGATGTTACAAGTCTTAATACAATTGATTCATCGCAGGAAAAAGTGGCTGAAACGGGTCAATTTGAACTCGATCAATCCAGGTCTTTCACGCAAAGGCGCAAGGATCGCAAAGTAAGGAGCAGAGGTAATCACGCATTTCTTTGCGTCCCGATGGCTAGAGGGATTAGCGTCTTTGCCTGCCCCAACCCGTTGGGGCGAAGGCAGGAGTGAAAGTATTTTCCAACTGTAGTGTCCAGAGTTCACATTGACCGAACATCCAATTTCCGCTGGTTTCACAGCTTCTAATTGCTTCATGCAAAGTCGTAAGGAGTGCAAAGAAGACGCTGGGCATGATCCGGTATTTCCTTTGCGTTCTTGGCGCCTTTGCGTGAAAGTATTCTTCCAACTGTAGTGTCCCATCTTCACATTGACCGGGCATCCAATTTCCGCTAGTTTTACAACTTCGAAAATTGTGATTAACTTATAGGATGACGGGTTCAGGCATCTGAATTGGAGTGTGCTTGACGAATTTTCTAAGGACCGGAACAAGGGTCAGACTTTCAAGGGACT
>JAYWDR010000362.1:0-4424 GCA_043779735.1 Cyclobacteriaceae bacterium
ATGGGGCAACCAAAGTTCTTCATGTCGCTGACCCAAAATTGGATCATCCGGTCATTCAGGTGTACGCTTCTGTCTTGGTGCAGGCTATGCAACAAGAGGCAGCCGATAATTTAATTTTGGCTAACTCTGCGCTGGGCACGCCCGTAGCAGCCAAAGTTGCGGTTAGAATAGGTGCCAGTTTTGCATCCAATGTCGTGGAACTCCCCAACACGTCTGCCGGCTTTATTGTAAAGCGAAGTATCTATACCGGGAAGGCATTTTCTTTCGTGGATATGAAGTCAGCCAAAAGAGTGATTGCTATCAAAAAGAATGCAGCGGAGCTCAAGGAGATGGGAGGCAGCGCCCCGGTAGTTTCCTTTGCCCCAATACTGAACGAGGTGGATTTTAATACAAAAGTTATTTCTACTGAAAAGGCGAGCGGGGAAATATCCTTGTCGGAAGCCAACATCGTCGTGTCTGGCGGTCGTGGCCTGAAAGGCCCGGAGCATTGGGGCATTTTGGAAGAACTGGCAAAGTCTCTACACGCAGCCACGGGCTGCAGCAAACCTGTCTCTGACATGGGCTGGAGACCCCATCATGAGCACGTAGGTCAAACGGGCATAAAAGTCGCCCCTCAGCTTTACATCGCCATAGGCATATCGGGTGCTATACAGCATCTTGCGGGTGTCAATTCCTCCAAATGTATTGTAGTTATTAATAAGGATGCCGATGCACCTTTCTTTAAGGCAGCTGATTATGGAATTGTGGGTGATGCCTTTGAAGTGGTGCCAAAGTTGACCGCCGCCATAAAAGCTGCTAAATAAATATCCTTATTTTGTCCAGTTGATTGCCAATTTTTTTAATATCGTAATTCGTTTTAAAGGACCGCTCCGTTGAAAAAAATAAAGCTTGAGATACTAGGATTGTCGTCCAGCCAGTCGCAAACAGGATCCTTTGCGTTGGTATTGGGAGAGGCAGATGGCAACAGACGACTCCCCATAATCATTGGCATGTTTGAGGCGCAGGCGATTGCTATTGAAATTGAAAAAATCATCCCCAATCGGCCAATGACGCATGACTTGTTCAAGGCTTTTGCCAATTCATTCCATTTCCATGTTGAAGAGATCGTTATTTCTGATCTTAAGGAAGGGGTTTTCTTTGCCAAGATTGTATGTAGTGATGGATTGAAGAAATCGGAAGTTGATGCGAGGCCATCGGATGCCATCGCCGTGGGACTGCGATTTGACGCGCCTATTTATACATTTGAAAATATTCTTGCAGAAGCTGGCATAGTGCTGACGGATGAAGAGGACGAAGAGGAAAAGACTGAAGCCAAGGCCGAGAAAAAAGTAAAAGTAAAAAAAGAGGCCTCCAAGAAAAGCGATGATTTCAAAAGCTATTCAGTGGATAAGTTGAATGAGCTATTGAAGGATGCCATCGACAAAGAGGACTACGAGCGCGCGGCTAAAATCAGAGACGAGCTAGGAAAGAGGAACTAGCGTGTTTCTGGACTCCCAACTTGGACATTCGTTATTCCTTGTTTGATATTCGATATTTATTTCGTAAAAATGCAAATGACGACCCCGATGACTATCTGGAGAATATCCAATATCGTATGAGGAAGGGGTGAAGCCATGGGTGGAAAAATTGGATTCAGGATACGGGACCCTCGAAGCCAGACGCCAGCATCCAGTATCTAGGATCGTGTAACCCTTGAAGCGATTTAACTCCGTTCAACCGCCTTTCATTAATTAGACCATGATGAATATCAAGCAACGCCTCATTTTGATGAATTTTTTGGAATTCTTCATCTGGGGGTCTTGGCTGATTTCCTTTGGTGGGTATATGATTGTCACCCTGAAGTTCACAGGTGGACAAGTGGGGAGCATTTATGCCACCATGGGTATTGCCTCATTGTTCATGCCTGCTCTATTAGGCATAGTCGCTGACCGGTGGCTAAACACTGAGCGCGTGCTGGGTGCTTGCCATCTTATTGGTGCAGCCTTGATGTTCTGGGCATCGACAATAACAGACTTCAGTACAATGTATATTGTCATGTTACTGAACGCTATGTTCTACATGCCTACCATTGCGTTGAATAATGCCGTGTCCTATACAGTGCTGGAAAAGTATGGATTTGACATTATTAAGTTTTTTCCTCCTATTCGAGTATGGGGAACAGTCGGTTTTATCGGCGCCATGTGGGTCGTAGATTTGTTTGGCTGGACGCTCAGCCCCCTTCAGCTCTATGTGAGCGCCATTTCCGCAGTGATGCTGGGCTTGTACTCCTTCACATTGCCTCATTGCTCCCCTGCAAAAACGAAACGGTCAGGCTCCAATCTCTCTTCCCTTGGCTTGGACGCGCTTGTGTTATTCAAGAGAAGAAAGATGGTTGTGTTTTTTATTTTTGCCATGCTCCTGGGAGCGGCTCTTCAAATCACAAATACGTTTGGGGAACCGTTCCTTCATGATTTTACCGAATCCTATCCTCAGTCGTTTGCGGTCAACCACCCAGGCTTACTGATGTCGGTATCTCAAATATCCGAGACGCTGTTTATCCTCACGATTCCTTTCTTCCTGCTAAAGTTCGGAATAAAAAGAGTCATGCTCATGAGCATATTTGCCTGGGTGCTGCGGTTTGCATTGTTTGGTATTGGTGACCCCGGCAAGGGGCTAAGTTTCCTGGTACTTTCCATGATTATCTATGGTTTGGCATTTGACTTCTTCAATATTTCAGGCTCTTTGTTTGTAAAGAAGGAAGCAGACAGCAACATGGTAGCCAGTGCACAGGGTTTATTTATGCTGATGACCAATGGCGTTGGTGCTTTTCTAGGCGGAATGTTAAGTGGGATGGTGGTAGACTATTTTACCGTCGACGGTGTAAAGGACTGGCAGAGCATTTGGTTTACGTTTGCCGGGTACGCGCTAATCCTGGGCATAGTCTTTCCATTTATTTTTCGGTACAAGCATGATCCCCAGGTGGCGGAAGTCATTCAGCATTAGCTTGAATTAAAACTGTACTTCTTTAAAGCGTCTCATGCTCAGGTTTCTGATTTTTTCCTAAATCGAAAATTAGGCCACTACTTTCGTCTTTTTTTCTTGCGATTCGACTTTTTCTTTAGTAAGTTATCTTTCGTGCTGTGACCAGTCTTTGACTCGAAGTAGTTGTATGAGAGAGTGTATGCTGCCGTTACGGAGAAAGTTTTAAGGTTAGCCTTTAGGAAGTTCTGCTGGAAGTCACTGCCGCCGAAACCAATAAGGTTTATGAAACTCGTACTGCTGTTGGTTCCGAGATTAGTTTGACCCAGTGTACCACGAAACTCAACATATATTTTTTGTTTTGAAGTAATAGGCGCATTTACACCAATGCCCAGGTCAATGCCGAATAACCACCGGTTGACACCATTGAGATACATGTTGTTATAATTAGCATCTGAAGTGCCATCCATAACCACATTGTATTCAAATGGAGACCCGCCTCCCGTAGTTATTTTACCACGCGCATTTACCCAATAATTTACATTTGGGCCCACACTTATAATAAAGTCGGACTGGATATTCTTTCCCCATTCAAACGCGAATCTTCGCCTTAGCAGGAGGGACATATCCACGAAATGCATAACCATTTCGTTTTCACCATTTCCCTTGTCAAATAAGAACCTGCTTGTCTTTTGTGAATAACCAACCTCGGTCTGAAATGCATATCGATCTGTCAACTTGAATTGTGTGAGTATGCCAATGGTCCAGCCAAGGGTAGGTTGGGCATCCAAGGACTTCCTGGCGTCAACATCCGCAAAGTGGGGAGTGGTCATGTTGAGACCAGCCCGAAAACCCCATGCAAACTTTTCATATGATTTTGCTTCGAATGGATTTGCTTTCGATGCCTCTTCATCTTGTGTTTGTGCCAAAAAAGGCAAAAGGATGGTTACAAAGCACAAAATTGACGTATTTAGTATCTTAAGCATGAAAATGTAAGTATCATGATAGAGTCTGACAAAAGTACTTATTTGGCCTACCCTTAACCTATCCTGCAAGTTGAAAAATTGTAAGCTGCTATTTTGCTTTTTCTTTTGCCTCTGGAGCAGGTTTTCAGATGGCCAGGATATCGCCTTCACGCAGTTTTACGTGAATCCGTCTTTACTTAATCCATCCTTTACCGGCACTGAAGGAAGGCCAGTTGTCTTTTTGTCTTACCGTAAACAATGGGCGGGTCTTCAGGGAAGTCCTTCCACGATGAATTTCAGCCTGCAGAATTCTCTTCCCAACCGGCTGAACCTTGGCTTGAATGTGAGTAACCAGCAGGTTGGTTTGATTTCTACCACTGGCTTCAGCGTGACCGGAGGATATACACTCCCGCTGGCCACCAATAACTTTATTCGATTCGGGATTTCTTTCGGTGGCGCCTTTAATAAGGTGGACGTATCTTCTCTCAACTTTGGAAACTC
>JAYWDR010000363.1:0-4412 GCA_043779735.1 Cyclobacteriaceae bacterium
ATTGAATTTTACAATGTTGTTGGTGGGGATCAGGTCAAAGTTAGTACCGGTGATGGTGACTGTAGATCCAATAGCGCCTGCCCCTGGCGCGAATGAGGTTATGGAGGGGGGAGGAGTTGATCCAACCGTATTGCGAAAAACAGAAACGAAATTGCTCCCTCCAACGCCAACGACAACGTCTGGTTTTTCATCGCCTTCAAGGTCACCTATAGCTAGATTCACGGGACCCAATGTGGTCGCAAAATCAATTCTTGTGGCAAATGAACCGGTGGTGATCGAACCTGTCGAACTTATATTTTTGAAAAGCGCGATTGAGGCACTTCCTCCATTCGCCACAGCTAGTTCAGGCTTGCCATCTCCATCGATATCACCAATCGTCACACAATGCGGACCTGATGCGGTCGCAAAATCTACTTTTGCAGCAAAAGAGCTTGTGGTGATACTGCCAGAAGTACTGGTGTTTCTTAAGACTGAAATTGTATTGCTGCTGTAATTAGCTGTTGCTAAATCAGGTTTGCCATCGCCATCAATATCCCCAATGGTCATACTTCTTGGAAATAGACCCGTTGTGAAATCCACTTTGGCGGCGAAAGAAGTTGCGTCAATCAATCCTATGGTGGTGGTGTTTCTGAACACAGACAATGTGTTGGTTCCGATGGTGCCGTTTGTTACAGCCAGGTCTGGCTTCCCATCACCGTCTAAATCAGCAATGACAACGCTCTGTGGGCTGGTTCCTGTACCGAAATCAACCTTGGCAGCAAATGACCCTGCTGTGATGGTGCCTGTGACACTTGTATTCTTCAGAACAGATAGTGTGGCACTGATGGCATTGGCAGCTACCAATTCAGGTTTACCATCTGCATCAAGGTCTGCTAAAGCAACACTGTGAGGGGCAGAGCCCACGGTGAAATTGACAGCTGCAGCAAATGAGCTTGCGTTAATGGTTCCGGGTGCGCTCGTATTTCTCAACACTGAAATGGTTCCACTTGTTTCATTCGCCGTAGCCAACTCCGGTTTACCATCGCCATCAACGTCGCCAATCACCACGATGTACGGTTGGATGCCCACTGCAAAATCTACCCTAGCGGCAAAAGAAGTTACATCAACTACCCCGGTCGAACTTGTATTTCTATAAACGGAAATAGTATTGGCATTCTGATTTCCAGTCACGATGTCTGCCTTACCATCTCCATCCAGGTCCCCGATGTAAGTACTCAGTGGAGTTGTACCTGTAAGAAAATCAACCTTCGGAGCCAGTGAGCATACATCAATTGTTCCGCCTCCGGCAAAGGTGGTAACAAAGGGACTCTTTGAGTAAGCTGTCAATCCATTTCGCAATACTGAAATGGGCTGGTAGGTTGCTCCTGTGGGGACTGTAACCGTAAGTTGAGTGGAAGTGGCTGCGGTGACCGTTGCTTTGGTAGCGCCAAAGAACACAATGTTATTGGCGGGTGTTGCGCTGAAGTTTGTTCCATTGATGGTTACGGTTGTCCCGATCGGACCGCTGACTGGGACAAAGGTGGTGATAGTGGGAGCAGTTGATCCAGAAATGAATACAAAGCCGGTCCGTGTGCCTGTTCCATTGGGGGTTGTCACCGAAACATTTCCTGACGTCCCGGCGGCAACAACGGCTGTTATACTAGTAGCCGCGACGACGGTAAACGATGCTGCAGCCGTTCCGCCAAAGCTGACGGCTGTTGAGCCGGTAAAATTTGCTCCGGTGATAGTCACGGTTGCACCGCTACCGGCGCTCGTTGGTGTGAAGGACGAAATGGTTGGCGCCGGAAAAAATGTAAAGCCAGGGCTTGTGGCTGTTCCGCCCGGGGTTGTCACTGCAACATTTCCTGAAGCTCCAACACCGACTACTGCAGTTACAGTAGTTGACGACACTACGATAAATGATGTGGCTGCCGTGCCGCCGAAGGTCACGGCTGTGACGCCAGTAAAATTTGTTCCGGTAATGGTTACTGTTGTTCCTACCGGTCCGCTAGCCGGAGCAAAGTTACTGATGTTGGGAGGGGGTGGTGGTGGGAGAAACTTAAATACGGTTCCGGTCCCATATGTACCTCCCAATTGGGTCATACCATATAGAGATGTTCCGTCAGATATGAGTGAGCCCCGTGGATTACTTGCGTCTACAGCGCCATAATTAAAGTTCAGCACTTGTGCATATCCAGTTCCATTGGGCATTATTCTAAAGATATTTCCCGAACTGTTTAAGCCTCCGTAAAATGTCATTCCATACAGAAACATTCCGTCAGAGAAAAGATCGCCGCCAGGATTACTTCCGTTTGAAGGGCCAGTAAAGTCCAACAACTTGGCATATCCGGCTCCATTGGGCATTATCTTAAAAACGGTTCCCAGATTGCTTATCCCGCCACCCTGCGTCATCCCATACAGAAATGTTCCATCAGAAATAAGAGAACCGCCAGGATTCCGTCCGTTTGCGGCGCCGGCAAAGTCCAACAACTTGGAATACCCGGTTCCATCTGGCATTATTTTAAAGATGGTTCCAAGATTGTTTGAGCCACCGATAGATGTCATTCCGTACAGAAATGTTCCGTCAAAAATGAGAGAGCCCCTGGGTTGATCTCCGTTTGCGCCATTAAAGTCCAACAGTTTGGCATATCCGGTTCCGTCAGGCATTATTTTGAAGATCACTCCCTGATTGTTTGAGCCACCGATAGATGTCATTCCATATAGAAATGTTCCATCGGAAATAAGAGAGCCTTGAGGACCATAACCGTTTGTAAAATTAAAGTCCAGCAGCCTGGTGTACCCGGTTCCATCTGGCATTATTTTAAAGACGGTTCCCCTGTCGCTTGCCCCTCCTAGTAATGTCATTCCATATAGAAATGTTCCGTCAAAAAGGAGAGAGCCATAAATATCGTGTCCGTTTGCGCCATCGAAGTCCAGCAACGTGTTATATCCAGTTCCATCTGGCATTATTTTAAAGACGGTTCCCCGATCATTTGTGCCTCCAGAAGTTGTCATTCCATACATAAATGTTCCGTCAGAAGTAAGAGAACCCGTAGGCGAATTTGCGCTTGCAATGAAGCTCCACAGCTTGGTATATCCGGTTCCATCGGGCATTACTTTAAAGATTGTTCCGTAACCGGAAATGAAATCATACTGGGTCATTCCACGCAAAAATGTTCCATCATAAATAAGCGAGCCGATAGGAAAGGAGGTCTCAGTAGAGCCAAATTGGAAGTCAAGGACCTTAGTATATCCGGCTCCATCCGGCATTATTTTGAAGATCGCTCCAAAATCGGACGTGCCGCCCGAACTTGTCATTCCGTACAGAAATGTTCCAATCGAAATGAGGGAGCCAAAAGGCTGACTTCCATTTGCGCCATCAAAGTCCAAAAGCTTAGTATATCCTGTTGCGTTGGGCATTATTTTAAAAATGGTTCCCAGGTTGTTTGTGCCGCCCAACTTTGTCATTCCATATAGAAATGCGCCGTCCGTAATAAGGTCGCCATAAGGACTGCTTCCGTTTGTAGGTCCGGTAAAGTCGAGCAGCTTGACATATCCGGCTCCATCGGGCATTATCTTGAAGACGGTTCCCAGATCGTTTGTGCCACCCAACTGCGTCATTCCATATAGAAACGTTCCATCAGAAATAAGAGAGCCTTGGGGACTACGTCCATCTGCGGCCCCTGCAAAATCCAATAGTTTGACATATCCGGTTCCATCGGGCATTATTTTAAAGATGGTTCCCAGATCGTTTGTGCCACCCGAACTTGTCATGCCATACAGGAATGTTCCATTCGACATAAGGGAGCCTTGAGGAGAACTTCCATTTGCGCTGCCATCAAAGTCCAACAGCTTGATGAATCCGTTTCCATCAGGCTTTATCTTAAAGATGGTTCCGAGATCGTTTGTGCCGCCAAGACTTGTCATCCCATACAGAAATGTTCCGTCAGAAATAAGTGAACCATTGGGATACCGTCCGTTTGTAGCGATGCCAAAGTCGAACAGTTTGGAATACCCGGTTCCGTCGGGCATTATTTTGAAGATGGTTCCCAAATCATTTGTTCCGCCTTGCTTTGTCATTCCATACAAAAATGTTCCATCAGAAATAAGAGAACCATTGGGATAGCGCCCGTTTGGAGCGGCCCCAAAATCCAGCAGCTTGGTGTATTGTGCTAAGGAGTTGAACTTTACAAGTTGAAAGAGCAACACTAAAATGCAAATAGTAAAGAGGCGTCCACACTTTGTCCAGACAAATGAAAGCCGGGAGGCGGGCGTGAGGATGAACTCAAGATTTGATTCTAAAATGCCAGAATTTTTGTGAGTACTCATCTCATTAATATTTATCGTGACATGCTGGGACTGATCTTGTGGTGCCGAAGTTGTTGTGCACCATATACCAAACTATTTTTAGATAAGTTGAACCCAAGGCATCT
>JAYWDR010000364.1:0-4401 GCA_043779735.1 Cyclobacteriaceae bacterium
GAGAACCTGGTAAACATTGAATCATCCTATGAAAAAATGATCAATCAATTTGGCTATCGCGGACTTGACAATCCAGACCTTTACTACAATGAAGACTACAAGGGCTTTGTCCAAAACCATCGCAGCTCTCTGAATGCGCTGACGGAAGCTCTGCTGGATGAAGGCGATACAACACGGGCTAAAAGTGCGTTGCATTTCAGTCTTGACAAAATTCCTGACAAGGCCGTACCCTATGATATCACTACCGTAACGCAGGTCGACTTGCTTTTTAAAGCGGGAGAAAAACAAAAAGGCCTTGAAATAGCAGGAATTGTTGGCAGCCGGGCTGAAGAGATGGTCAATTATGAGATCAACAAATACAAAGGTATTACCATGGAGATAAGACGAAATCTTTACATGCTCGGAGAATTGCAACGCATTCTTTATGAAAACGGAGAGGACGAACTCGCTAAGAAATATGAAGATGCCTATCAGGCGATTTTGCAAAGCCTGCAAGTAACAGAAGGGAATAGCCGCGGGAAGTTATAAACTACTACTTCCTTATCACCAGGAATAAGTCAAGCGATAGGACACCCTCATCGGTGATGAGGTAGTCTGAAAGGGAAATACCGGCAACCAGTTCATCGGCATC
Organism: Cyclobacteriaceae bacterium; assembly: GCA_043779735.1. Classification (GTDB taxonomy): domain Bacteria; phylum Bacteroidota; class Bacteroidia; order Cytophagales; family Cyclobacteriaceae; genus ELB16-189. The sequence continues at coordinate 632 of JAYWDR010000364.1, forward strand.
CGTCTGCAATTTATTTCTGTTCAGTCGATTTAGCAGATCATAAGGAATACGCAAGAGGGCGGCCGGCAAGCGGTGCTGCAGATCAAAAATGTCCCATCGCATTATCTTGTCAACAGACCTCCTATTTTGCTCGTGATAGGCCATCACTTTTTCATTTCCCGTTACGCCTTTCATTTGCACGGTAGGAAAAATTGTCTTTACAAGAATCGAGAGTTCTTGAGAGGTATACTCCCGCGCGTGCCAGGGGTTACGTGACAGTGACATGATTCGGTTAGGTGTTGTGATCAACGCAACGCCCCCAGGTCGTAACACCCTATGGATCTCTTTCAGAAATAATAGGTCATCCTTGATATGTTCAATCACCTGGAAACTCACTATCGAGTCGAAGGAGGCATCCTTATATGGCAATGGCGGCAGATGGCCACTCATGAATTTGGCCGAAGGGAACTTCAGTCGAAGCCTCGTTACCGCTGATTCAATCTTATCAATAGCGGCATAGCTTGAAACATAGGGTAGCAACCAATCAATGCCCCGGCCTTCACCGCAGCCAATTTCAAGCAAATCTCCTTTGACCCAATCCCCGGCGACACTATAAGGCTTTAGAAGCCTTTGGTGCAGGGGGTTGTCTGAAGCAAGCTTGTCAGAGGTGATCTCAGTGGTATAAATAGTCGGCATGGCTGCAAAAATACTGCTTTCAAGGGGCTTCTATTTGGCTCATTTATTGATTCGTTGACGTTTGCGTGTGTATATTCTATTACTGTTGTCCGACTAAAATTTTAAAAGTCAAAATAGTTGATAATTTTTGAGGCAATTGCATGTTTTTATGGATTTACAAAAAGCCCCCCTCATTGGTTAAACCCAGGACTTAACACCCTACCTATTTGTTTTTCAAAAGTTGCTATTGCATTTTAGAAGAGCCAGAGGCTCGGCACATCTTATTTGCTTAACTATTATATGTCCCGTTCCTACGGAACTTTATTTTGAGTTATCCTCAATACAACGGACTGAAGTCCGTGGTAACAAAATTCAACCGTTCCTACGGAACTTACACTTAACCTTCCAACTTCTTTAGTCGGACAACAGTAATATCTATCTGTTTCTTCGTTATTTTACGAAATGGACAAATGCCAGCTACCCTTTGACCGCATCCGCCTACTTGAGGTGCGGCGCTGCGGTAACAATAGCCCAAAAATAAGTGTTGACTTGAGGTTCTTGGTTCTTCTTCTATTGTTCCCAGCGACCATCATTGTCCAGGCACAATCGGTGAGCAGCATCAATTTCAATTATTGGTATAATTTACAAAGTGAAGTGGATATGCAACTCCACCCGGCACGGCAAGGAGACAGCATTACCGTTTTCTACAACCTAAAATCCAACAACCCTTCCATGACTTCCTATTCGCTGAGGTGGGAGAAGAAAGATTCCTATAACCAGCGACAGGGGGGTATCATTATTCCTCATGATTCTATAGTACTGATCAATGGAATGACCGAAGGGCAATTCAGATTTGCCAAGCCTGAAAAGCCTTGGCTATTGATGGTGAAAGTAACCAATACGTTAACCGCCAAAAGTTGGTTTTTCTTTAAGCAGATCGAGGCGCATTACCCGGTCAATGGCTTTCTTGAACTTAATGGTGAAAAACAATGGCATTCCTATTTGCCAGCTGCTTCGTACGTAGTGCGTGGAAGCGGTTCCGGAAAATCTATTAATTTTTCTTTTTACCGGGACAATTTTCCCACACCCTCGCCACCTTTTGCTGACAAGGAACTCAAAATGGACAGGTTCTTGTTTCCCGATTCAACTTTTTCAATTTCTCCGGGTCAGACGATTGGCCCCATTTATCAGGAAGGGCTTTACCTTGCGCAGGAAGACACTACAGCTACAGAGGGATTCTCTTTTCTCATTAAAAAGGATCCTTACCCAAAGTATAATAAACTGGCCGACCTGAAAGGCCCTCTGTTGTTTGTTACAACCCGCGAAGAAAACGATCAACTTGGTGCCGCCGGGGAAGACAAGGCAAAATTTGATAGATTAATTCTCAGCATCACCAACGACAAAGAGCGTGCAAAAACCTTCATGCGCAATTACTTTAAGCGTGTAGAACTTGCCAACAAGTTATTTACCTCATTCAAAGAAGGGTGGAAGACAGACCGTGGCATGATCTTTATTGTCTTCGGGGCCCCTGACGAAGTACAGGTGAATGGCGCCCAGGAAATTTGGAACTACCGGAATCCGAGAGAGCAGTTCTATTTCACAAAAGCAGGAAGCGTGTACCATCCAGATCATTATGTGCTGGTTCGGGATAAACAATACTCCGAAAATTGGTACCTGACCATTGACTTATGGAGGAAGAGCAGGCTTTGATAGCCTTGGTCCTTTTTCTGTTTTTAAAAAAAAGAATGAAATGGATAAGACAGACCTGATTTATGGTACGAGGGCAGTAATGGAGGCTGTGCGGGCTGGAAGGCCTATTGAAAAAATATTCCTGCAAACAGGCCTGACCAATGACCTGATGAAAGAGTTGGTAAACGCATTGAAGGACCATGGTATACCCTATAGTTGGGTGCCCGCAGAGAAGATCAGCAGACTCACTTCTAAGAATCATCAAGGCGTTGTGGGCTTATTGTCAGCCGTGCAATATGCCTCCATGCAGGTCCTGATCGACAAAGCATACAGCGAAGGTCGTACACCATTTTTTCTTTTACTAGACCGCATTACGGACGTACGCAACTTCGGCGCGGTAGCCCGCACCTGCGAATGTGCAGGGTTGGATGCGATGGTAATTGAAGAAAAAGGTAATTCTCCTGTCACCAGCGACGCAGTTAAAACCTCGGCGGGCGCCCTGCACTATATTCCGGTATGCCGGGTGAAGTCGATGCAGGGGGCGATAAAAGATTTGAAAGACAATGGTATTCAGGTTGTGGCGTGTACCGAAAAAGCTTCAAAAAATCTGTATGCGGTTAACCTTACTTCACCGACAGCGCTACTCTTTGGTTCGGAAGAAGATGGTATCGATCCTGCGCTCTTAAAAGAAGCAGACATCGCGGCCAAAATACCGATGAAAGGGAAAATCGAATCGTTGAATATTTCCGTTGCGGCAGGGGTTGCTATCTACGAAGTGATGCGACAGAAGTTCTACAAGTAATCAGCTCCGTTCTGTTTTGCTTTAAGGTCATTTACATAGCGACGAAAAAGTTCCTCTTTGTCTTTCTCACACACGATGACCACATTATCAAAGACGCCAACCAAAAAACCATTGAGGCCCTGGACAACTAATAGTTTATCGCCGGGTCCCTTGATGACAGAATTGCGCGTATCGTAGACTAGTACATTGCCACCCACAACGTTGTTATGATCGTCTTTTATAGAAGCTTCATACAGCGAAGCCCATGAGCCCAGGTCTGACCAGCTGAAATTACCCAGGGATACATATACATTGTCAGCCTTTTCCATCACGCCATAGTCAATGGAAACGTTTTTTGTCTGTCCATACACCTGGGTGACAACATTTTTCTCATCCTGGGTAAAAAGCTGAGGCCGAATTTCTTCAAAAGCCTCCGACAACTCGGGCATGTGGCGTTGAAAGGCTTTCAGGATTGCCTTTACGCTCCACACAAATACACCCGAATTCCAAACAAAATCACCGCTTTCTAAAAATGTTTTGGCCAGGGCAATGGCAGGTTTCTCCGTAAAAGTCTTGACCCTTTTCAGGGGCGATTTACTTTCGTGGAACTGGATGTAACCATAGCCCGTCTCAGGGCGGGTAGGCT
>JAYWDR010000365.1:0-4397 GCA_043779735.1 Cyclobacteriaceae bacterium
CTGGATTCAATCCGTGATTACAAAGCCTTGCTTCACACTGCCAACACGACCATTCTAACGTTGGAGGCCAAAGTGCACGAACTTCAGGTTGCTCTGAAACAAAAAGAATCTTCGATGGAAGAAATTGTGCATGCCAGCACTCACATTTCAATAATGGGTGTCACTATTGACAAAGGGGTGTTCAAGGCCCTGGTCATTATGATTATTCTTGGCTTGCTTTTGTTGCTGGGGATGATGACAGGAAAACTTAAGATGATGTACATGGCCATTCGGGAAAAGATGGAATTGATCAACATTACAAGCTTTGAGTTCGAGGAGTACAGACGGAAAGCGCTCGATCGCCAGGCAAAATTATCGCGCGAATTGCAGACAGAACGGAATAACCTGATGGAGCTGAGGAGAGGTTAAGTTTCCTTCATGAGGAAGTCAATTTCCACCCGAATCAGTTGATTTATTTTGTTGTATGAATTTCTCAATCCGCAACGCCACATTCTCGCGGATGTTCATGTAGAACAAATTCATATCTGCTCGATGCCACCGTTTCGTACCGATAAAGGCTCGGCCTTTGAAGTATGGCTTGTTGATCCATAGCAGCCCCTGATGATTTTGAGCATCTGCAAGTTGTGGCGCGAGCGTGAAATGGAGAGCAACTCCTCCGTGATTCAATTCTTTGGACGCAAATTCGTTGCCAGAATTCCATAGGAGCGGATTGGTTGACTGGGAGTCCTTGAAGTAGAGCTCATAGTCTTTTGGGTAGAAATTTTTTGCAAAAGTATTCCAGGAAGCCCACACGCCTGTCTCCTCAGGTTTTTCTGTGGGAAAAATATGTGCGAAGGCATCAGGTCGTATGGCTCGCCCTATAAGGTAGGCGACGACCAACTGCTTTTGCAATTCCTTTCCGTCAAAATAATCTTTCAGAAGCCGTTCGCCATGATAGCTACCCTGGCTGTGTGATGCAATAACGATGGGTCGTCCTTGATTGTAATTTTCCAGATAGTATTCAAACGCGACTTTGACATCCTCGTAGGCGAGGTCAAGGGCGTGTGCACCGTCCACTTTATGTGGAGTATAAAATGAATACAAATGTGCTTGCCTGTAGTAGGGTGCATATATTCTACAAGAGCCATTAAAAATGGTCGCTTGGTTGAGAATGGTCGATGTTTGGGTTTGGTGATTGAGTTCAAAATCATTCATATCGGCATTCCATTGATACTTATTCTTTGGAGCATCAATAAAAATGGTGGGGTGAATGAAGAATACATCTGCCTTCGCATCTTCCTGAAGATCTTTTAGGTTTGATTTTAATGGAACGCTGTCGGCAGCATCGGCTTTGTTCGGGAGAGCAGCCCAATGTTCAGGGTTGCTGTAGTCTGGTATAGGCGGTACAGGGGAGGCGCTGAACTGGCTATCTATTACATAAATACCTTTATGGCAGGAGGAGGCAAGCAGAATTAGGGTGATGAAAAATAGTGACTTGAGCATGGACAAAGGTCGATAAATCGGGTGGATTTTTGAGAGTTAACTTTCGGAGGGGGGGTCTTTAGCTATTTACAATCTGAATACGTCCCAGATGTGTAAGGGTAAAAAACCGCACATCAGGATAAGAATCCCCACGGCTGCCTGATGACGAAAGCGTGGGATAAATATGCCAACTCCCAACACGATTTCTGCTACCCCTGCCAGCGTGTTGGTGACTTCTTTAGGAAAGAAATCTGGAATAAACGGGAAATACATTTCCGGTTTAATAAAATGATTGACACCTCCAAAAATCATAAATGCTCCAAATAGAAAAGTCAGAGGGGTTTTCATGTCGCAGATTTAGAAATTGGGGTCGGCCTTTGATCACTTCGAAACAGGAATCTCCAGATAGCTGGGATATTTCTTGTTGTGGTAAATGGTGATAGTTGCGTTGCGGGCATCTTTGGCTGTTTCTGCCGCCACCACGCCACCACTGCAATAGTTCTTCTCCCATACGATGGAATTAATAGCGGCCACCACGATGCGAAGTCTACTTTGTTTCTGAATTTGTCGTGAAAAGAAATTGAACGTATTAAAATTACATTCATATACTTCGTTGGGCTTCATGAGTTTTTCATACTCGAGCGACTCGCGATATCGCAGACGCATTACATCGGAGGTAAGGAAAATACTTTCACCGGACGGAGTAATTTCATATAGCGAAGCGGATAGGTCCACATCAGGCACGTCTGCAGAGAGATAGATTTTAAGTTTGATAACACCGGTTACTTCTGTTGTATCCTGAAATGGTGTTGAGTGATAAATTACACCCTCTTCGCCGAGATTCATAGCGTCAAATTGATTTTTCATGGGTGCGAGATCTGCTTCTTGTGACCTGGCATCGAGGCCTGTGCGCGTATTGAGTGGATCGTATTTTATTTGATCTGTCTCACTTTTTTCAGAAACTGTTGTTGATAGTGTCCCGGATTGAAATACCTCATGGGCCGATCCGCCTGAGGCCAGATAATACTTTCGAAATTCACCGGCAATGTCTTCAATATGGTCGGCATATTTCCATTTCTCAGCACCCATGACATAATAGGCTACCTGTTTCTTCAGGAAGTCTGGCTTCGTACCACCCTTCATGGTAAAGTCATACCACTCTTTGTGAAGTTTGTTCATGTTCAGCAGGCTGGCCAACCCGAATCGTATGCCACCCACTTCCCGCTGAGGCGTACGCGTGCCGGCATGGTCATAGGGTCCGATGATCAGATACATTTTAGCCCTTGCTATAGGCGAAGCATAGGTCATGAAATTTTTGTAGTGGGTCATATTTCCCAGCTGGTCTCCGTCATAGTGTCCGGTGATAGTTAACACGGGTAGCGTCATCTTTCTAAAATCATTGGCGGTGGGGTTCATACTTTTCCAATACGCATCATAGGTGGGATGTAAAAGCCACGTTTGGAACATGGTAGTCTCGTTACCTACTATTTGATCGAGCTCGTTAAACGGACGATGGTCGCGGTACATCTCTGCATACTTGGTTTGCCAGTAGGCGTTTTCATTGAATAAATTCCCATTCCCTGTTTTGCCACTGATGTAGGTAAGATGCGAGATAAAATAGGGCTGAAAAATATTGCTGGGTGCGGGGTAGTCAATGCCAGGATGAGCAGCAGCTACGGGTACGATCGTAGCCAGGTGAGGTGGAAATTCTTTTGCCGTGGCCCACTGGTTGTAACCGGAATACGACCCACCCCACATGGTGATCTTTCCGTTCGAATAGGGTTGTTTTGCAAACCACTCAACCAGGTCATATCCATCTTTGGCCTCTTGCATAAATGGGTCAAATATTCCATCAGAGCTTCCGCGACCACGACAATCAATCAAGGCATAGACGTACCCATTTTGTGAAAAGTATTTCGCCCGTGCATGGTAAGTATCGCCTATGTAGGGTGTGATATCTAAAATTACCGGCAAGGGTACCCTTTGAGCGTCGGGTTTGTACACTGTGGCACCAAGGTTAATGCCATCGCGCATGGGCACTTTTATCCCCCAAAGCACGTCGTACCCTGCAATCTCCTGGCCATAAGCGCCGGCAAGGGATAGGATGAGAAAAAAGGCGGTTATCAAGAGAAGGTTCTTCATAGGCGGCAATAAGGCTACTAAATTCGTCAAATTAAGGCATTTTTTAAATAAAGATGCAGGGGAAAGAACCATATTCGCAACTAACCGTTAATATTGTTATAGTATCATTTTAATATCATATCCTATGAGTAACGAAAAAAGCTATTCCCCGATGACCGGCTATTTAATGTTATTAATTGTGCTGGCGCTCTTTGTTTTTGGTATTGGCGGCTTGTTCGCTACGCGAAGCCCCATGTTTATCTGGATGCTGGCTGTTTCCATTGTGCTGATGCCCGGATTCTTCTTCTTGAATCCCAACAGTTCTGTAGTGCTGGTGCTGTTTGGCGATTACAAGGGTACGGTAAAATCCAGCGGATTTTTCTGGGTTAATCCACTCTTTGCACGAAAGAGTATTTCTCTTCGTGCCCGCAATTTCGACAGCGAAAAAATCAAGGTGAATGACAAAGTGGGCAATCCCATTCAGATTGGAGTCATCCTTGTGTGGCAGGTGAAAGACACTTTCAAAGCCGCATTCGAAGTGGATAATTATGAAAATTTTGTGCGCATTCAAAGTGACGCCGCGGTGCGGACGCTGGCAGGTATGTTCCCGTACGACAATTTCGACAACGAGGCAGAGATGACGTTGCGTTCGGGCCATGGTGAGGTGAATGCTGCGTTGGAGGAAACGCTTCGCAACCGATTGGACATTGCAGGCATCTATGTCATCGAAGCGCGCATCGGCTACCTGGCCTATGCTCCGGAAATTGCAGGCGCCATGTTAAGAAGGCAACAAGCCACAGCAGTCGTTGCCGCAA
>JAYWDR010000366.1:0-4386 GCA_043779735.1 Cyclobacteriaceae bacterium
TGAAATACCCTGATGGCTCCAATGGAAGGGGAGGCAAAAAAACCGTCTGAAATATTTTTCCATGTGACACCATAATCTTCCGTTTTCCACACACCCCCGCCCGTGCTGCCCATGTAGAATGTGGACATTTGTGAAGTGACTCCCTCCACTGCTGTGACCCTTCCACCCCGGGTGGGACCGACATTCCGGTAGGTGAGTGCTTTGAAATAGCTGGTATCCGACAGAGCGGATGGTGGAACTATTGACAGTACTTTGCTTTTCTTTTGCGCGAAGGAGGCAACAGTAAGCAGATGCACCAGCAGAAAGAGAAAAGTTGTTTTGATATTTTTCATGGGAAGGGGATTCAATGCAAATATTCTGAATTAATGGAATTAATCATGTACCGGTCAAAATATTTTGTAATGACATTGCGTATGGTGGCCAGAGTCCTTCGGTGTATCTTTGCGCCTCATTTTAATCTTTTACTGTGAACTACCTTTCTGCTGAGCTCATTTCCAAGGCATTTAATGATAAATGGCTGTTCAAGGACATCAGTTTGGGCATTTCACAGGGAGAGAAGTTCGCTATGGTGGGCAACAATGGTGTGGGCAAATCCACCATACTAAAAATTCTTACCGGTGAGCTGAATTCTGATACCGGAACCGTCGTGACACGCGATGGCATACGGCTGGGCTACCTTACCCAGCAGCATCAGGTAGACGATCGCAAGTTCGTGAAGGACGTTTTGTTTGACGAAACAAATAAGATTGCTGCAGCAGTAAAGGAGTATGAAGACTGCCTTCATCATCCGGAAGTGCCGGCCAAGCGTATGCAGGATGCCCTGGAGAAAATGGAGGAGTTCAATGCCTGGGACTACGATGCGAAGGTCCAGGAAGTGACAACCAAACTTGGTGTGCCTGATCTTGATAAAAAATTCGGTGAATTGTCGGGTGGACAGAAGAAAAGGATTTTCCTGGCCCAGCTTCTTTTGGCGAGTCCTGACCTTATCATCATGGATGAGCCCACAAACCACCTTGACCTTACTGCCATTGAGTGGCTGGAGCAATACTTGTCCGGACCTAACATCACACTCATCATGGTTACCCACGACCGGTATTTTCTGGATAACGTAGCCACTGAGATCATAGAACTCGACCGCGGACAGCTTTTCAGGTACAAGGGCAACTATGCCTATTACCTGGAAAAGAAATCGGATCGCGAGGAGATGCTGAAGACCGAAGTTACCAAAGCAAGAAATCTTCTGAAGAAAGAATTGGAATGGATGCGGCGTCAGCCCAGGGCGCGTGGCACCAAGTCAAAATATCGCGTTGAAGCGTATTATGAACTCAAGGAGAAGGCGAGTATTGATTTGAAAAAAGATCGACTAGAACTGGATATTAAAGAATCACGTCAGGGAGGGAAGATTCTGGAGGTAGAGCATATTTCGAAGAAGTACGGGAATGAACTGATCATAGACGACTTCTCCTGTGTATTCAAGAAATTTGACCGTATCGGAGTGATCGGCAAAAATGGGATTGGTAAGTCCACTTTCCTGGACATCATAACGCAACGGGTGAAACCTGACCAGGGTATTGTAATGCCAGGGCTGACTACCAAGTTTGGTTACTTCATGCAGGACGCCATGGTGCTCAATCCCGCTAACCGGATCATTGAAGAGGTAAAAGAAATAGCTGAATTCATTACCCTCTCCGATGGGAGCCAGATTTCTGCTTCAAAATTCCTTGACAACTTTCTTTTCCCGCCAGAAAAGCAATACACGTTTGTGGAAAAGCTAAGTGGTGGTGAAAAGAAGCGATTGCAGTTGCTCAAATTGCTGGTGACAAGTCCCAATTTTTTGGTTTTGGATGAGCCTACGAACGACTTTGATATTGATACGCTCAATGTGCTCGAAGATTTTTTGGAAAAATTTACAGGGTGTCTGTTGCTAGTTTCTCATGATCGATACTTTATGGACCACCTGGTAGACCAGCTTTTCATTTTTGAGGGAGATGGAAAAATACGGTTGTTCAACGGGAACTATACGGACTATCGTGATATGATATCAGGAGAAGCGCCTGGGGATGAGGAAATTAGCGTGGAAGTTACCCACAAGCGGAAAGAAACAGCCTCAGTCCCGTCAAAAAAAAAGATTTCAGTAAAGGATAGGAAAGAATACGAACAGCTCGAGAAAGAAATTCAACAACTGGAAGCTGACAAAGCCTTGTTGACTGAGAAACTCAACGGGGGCCAAGTCGATCACGCTCAATTGTTGGAGTGGTCACAACAGATTCAACGTATCACTGATCAACTGGAGACAAAGACAACCAAGTGGCTGGAATGGTCGGACGTCATCTCAAATGCATAAGTCACCCTAATGCGTCAATGATGAACCCTGATGGATTATTGAAGACACCGAGTCAAAATTTCCTACCTTGTATTCACTATTTTTTACGCCATACGGTGATTTGGTATGAAGACTGCTTCGCTCCACGAGATTAAGAAGGAACTATCGACCCTTAAGGCTACCACGCTGCTGGACCTTTGCATGGGGCTGGCGAAATACAAGAAAGAGAACAAGGAATTGCTTACCTACTTACTTTTTGAAGCTCATGATGAAGCTGCCTACATTGAAAGTGTGAAAAATGAGATTGATGACCAATTCATGGAGGTTCCGGACCGAAATCTCTACTTTGTTAGAAAGAGCCTCCGGAAAATATTACGGATGACCAACCGGCAAATAAGATATTCAGGGATCAGACAATCGGAGATCGAAATTCGCATTCATTTTTGCACTTGCCTTAAAGACTCGGGTATATCCCTCGGTGGCAGTGTAGCCATCTCCAATTTGTATCAGCAGCAGCTGAAAAAAGTCAAGGCCTCGTTGAGTAAGCTGCCTGAAGATTTACAGTACGACTATCACAATTCCGTGTCGTATCTTGCACAACCATGAGCCATCAGCAAAACAATCCGCTTCACGGGCAGACCTTAGAAATGGTACTCACCCACCTGGTGGATCGTTATGGTTTTGAAGAGCTGGGGAATCGCATCAGGATCAATTGTTTTCAGTACGACCCCAGTATCAAATCAAGCCTCGTATTCCTCAGGAAGACACCCTGGGCAAGGAAGAAAGTGGAAGATCTGTACCTGGAATCCATAAGTTAGTGACTAACAAAATTCAAGGAAGTGCTGCCTCGTCTTGTTCTTTCTTTAACTAATACTCAGGACAATACTGAAAACCAAATATCCATTACTTCCATGAAAAAAATCATTCTTCCAGCGACAAGCTTGCTGATACTGACAGGCAGTATGGTCAGCGGCCCATTATATGCACAGAACTTTAAAAAAATTTCTTCCAAGCGCGCTGATCCGCCAAATATTCGGGGGGTGCATTGGTAGTACTCAATGTCTGTGATAATGTAGTGTTCTATGAGTGTATGGGTACCGTTTGCCAGCCCAGGTGCACCAGTGAACTAAAACTAACGGACTACGCTGGCGCTGGGGAATCGGATGGAAAAGGGCAAGGAGTCTATTATTTGGCCGTGAAGGGAAATGAAGTAGTTTACAAGTATCTGAGATCGGTGTGTAATATGAAGTGCAAGTGATTGGCCCTATCCAGGCGGCAATGATTAACGAAAGCCAATTCCACTAAACGAGCATCGCTTTTGACCGAATCAAATTTCAAACCTGTCCTTGGACTCAGGGATGCCACCATGATTGTGGCCGGATCCATGATTGGCTCCGGGATCTTCATTGTTAGCGCCGATATTGTGAGAAATGTAGGAAGTGCCGGCTGGCTCATGGCCGTGTGGGGAATAACAGGGTTTATGACAATCACTGCCGCTGTGAGTTATGGAGAACTCAGTGGCATGTTTCCAAAAGCCGGCGGTCAGTATGTGTATCTCAAGGAATCCTACAATTCTTTGATTGCATTCTTGTATGGCTGGAGTTTGTTTGCCGTAATCCAAACTGGCACCATAGCAGCCGTATGTGTTGCCTTTTCAAAGTTTACAGCCTATCTCGTACCGGCCGTGAGTGAAGACATAGTCTTGGTGAGTATTGGCTCATTCACCGTATCTCCGGCGCAGTTTCTTTCCATTGTTGTGATTGTGCTGCTGACCTTTATCAACACACGTGGTGTACAGGGTGGGAAGGCCATTCAAACCAGCTTCACGATTACCAAGCTGATGAGCCTTTTTGGTCTAATTATTTTTGGGGTCATCATGATGAATGGCGATGTGGCCAGCACCAACTGGGCGGATGCCTGGAATCTCCAAAGATTGAAAGCGCCTGGCACTTTTGAATCCTATTCCATGATGGCCGCCTTGGGAGCGATTGCCGCTGCGATGGTGGGTGCGATATTCAGCAGTGATGCATGGAACAATGTCACCTTCATCGCAGGCGAAATAA
>JAYWDR010000367.1:0-4364 GCA_043779735.1 Cyclobacteriaceae bacterium
GATACCCGCATAAATTACTATTCCCAGACCGATGACCACCATAATAAGCAGAAACTTGAAGCTGGCCAGAATACTGAGGCTGACAACATAAAAAACTACTGTCAATACAATGGACACGGCTCCCAAGATGGCGCCAAATGTTGCGGCGTGTTTGTACAGATTTGAAGGAGGCGTTTGTTCTGATTCCATATTATTCGGTTTTAGGTTGTCGTCTTAAAATTACAGAGATTATAACGCTAATAAAAAAACTAATAATAAAGCTCTTGCCGAAGTAATCAATGGCCAAATCAAGTCCACGAGTCGAAAGCAGAGCGCTTAAATTACGGTCCAGCTGATCTTTTCCGATACGCGCCACGATATCCGCCGGCAACGCCCCAATCTGCTGGGTTGCAGTGGAAATAAAGGTGGTTACGAAGGCGGGCTGGGTGAGGCAAAATAGCCAAATTAGCGCCCAGTCGATCGTTGCACATACAAACGTAAAAATCAAACAACTGACCATCCCCTGCCACATCGCAAGCACACCTTCGTGGTAATAGTCGCGGATTTCTTTAAGGCAGAAAAAAAGCAGCAAGGCAAATACGGGTATGCGGAAATCGAAATAGGGGCCAATCAAAAAAGGATGCTTCCCCATGTAATAAAGTGAGACCACAAAAACAAAACATAGCAGTCCGGCAACAAATCCGTAGCGCAACGATACCTTCACCAGGGGAACACGAAAAATCCTACTCAGCATCGAGCCAATGCTTTGAATTATTAAATACGGCCACCGCCTTGCCTTTCATTTTCATTCCGTACCAGGGAGAGTTTTTGGCCTTGGAGTAATTCGTTTTACTATCCAGTGTCCACTCACGTGCCGGATCCAGCAGGGTTAGGTTGGCGTTTTGATCCTTATCTATCAAGGGAGCCTCGAGGCCCAACAATTTCCGGGGGGCCGTTGTTACTTTTTCTATCAAGTCCTCCCAGCGGACTGACGCCGACAAAGCAGCCAGGTGAGACGCAAAGGTTTGAAGATTGGTCATACCAAAATCAGCAAGGTCAAACTCGAGATTCTTACTTTCGTCATCCTGGGGCAAGTGCCCCGAGCATAGTACGTCAATGGTTCCATCCTGCAACCCTTTGATGAGCGCAGCCGCATCCGACTTTTCACGCAACGGTGGATTTACTTTGTAATTCGTATCAAAACTCTGGAGCATGCTGTCGTCCAGCAAGGCCTGGTAGCTGGTAACATCGCAACTCACAGACAATCCTCTATTCTTTGCAGTTTTTATCAATGCCACGCTCTTGGCCGTCGACAATCTCGAAAAATGTGCTCGTCCTCCCGCGTACTGCAGCAGCTCAATATTTCTGCTTAGCGGCAGCTCTTCGGCAATTCGTGGCATCCCTTTTAAACCAAGCTGGGTACTGATGATGCCTTCATGCATTTGACCAAATAAATTTAACCAAATGTCCTCGGAGTGGTCGATCAGCAAGCCGTCAAATTTTTGAAGATACTGCAGTGCTTTCAGAAAAATATCGGTGTGCCATACAGGCTTGAGTCCGTCGGTGAAGGCGATGGCACCAGCTTCATGGAGATCGATCATCTCCGTCAGGTCTTCACCCTTGTTATTACGCGTGACGGATGCCATCGCATGAATTTGCACAAGGCGGCTCTTATTGCCCTGGGTCAGGTAGCTGACCTCATTTTTTGACTGAACCGAAGGGTTGGTATTTGGCAACACCGCCAATTCGGTAAAACCACCTGCCGCCGCGGCCTTCATCACCGAGTGCACATCTTCCTTTTGCTCGTATCCAGGGTCCCCCACATAGGTGCCGATGTCAAACCATCCGGCTGACAGAAACATCCCGTTGGCGTCAATCGTCTTATCAGAAGAGTATTTCTTGTCACCGATTTCAGTGATTCGTCCATTCTGGACAAGAATATTTTTTTTCTTTTTGTGAAAGGGGGAAGCAGCGTTGAGGATGGTGGCGGATTGTATTAGTATTTTCATTCGAACCGGATTTCTATTCCATAGTTATTTGAGTAAACGAATGAGAAGCACTTCTGCCAGCAGGAACATCAACGCCATTACAATAGCATACTTCCACAAGGCAGTGCCCAAATATCTCTCTTTTATTTCGTTGCTGAAAGAATCGGAAGAGGCCGCATCAAATAAAGAAATATTCTTACCCCCTCCCAGCATGGATTTTACTTCTTCTCCTGTCCATTGCTCCAACAGTGATTCTCGCTTGTCCAGATCAAATGCCACCAGGCCCAAGGTATCCCGCTGGGCCATGGCATAGTAAAATCCGGGGTCAATTGAGAATTTAGGGATTTCAAGAATGGTGCGGTCGCCATTTCGCCGTTGGGCAGGGACAACTTCGAGTTTGCCTACAAGCCGGACGGGTGACTCGCCGGTCAAGCTATCCACTTGCAGGGTAACCGTGCTCTCCGAAAGCATATAGTATGGCTTCTGACTTACCCGATGCCCGGAAGCCGCTATCCGGTACATGGTAGGCACAAAAAGTGCATGCCGTTGGAAATCAGAATATTTTTCGCTGAGGGGTGCCGCCAGAAGAAAAGTGTTTCTACTCTTAGAGAGAAAGGGTTTCCCGTCTTTAAATGTTAACAAGGCGGAGCGGTCTGTACCCCACGCAAGCACGGGTCGGGCCTGCGGCATGGCCATGGACGGGGAGCGCTCCTCAAATACGTTTTCGAAAAATGGATTTTGAAAGTCGGGCCTATCCAGCCCCACCATTTCAGTCGCTTCACTCTTCGACATGGTGAGCCCGCTGACCAAAGACTTGTAACTATTCAAGTCACTTTTATCGGAGGGAATCAGCAAGACGGTGCCTGGCCCGGACTGGTACCCTCGGATCGCATCGCGCAAGGAAGCATCGGGGTTATCAATGTTGTTAATAATAACCAAATCAGCCTGCATGAGTACCGACAGGTCAATATTTTCCGGTTCAAAAGCGCGATACGAAAACAGGGCAGAATTGCCGAACACTTTTTCAACGAAGGCATTGTCGCGTCTTACTTCTGCCACTTTTATTTTCTCCGAAAAATTCAGCGTGACATAAAACTCATCGTCAAAGCTTATAGGAAAATCGGTGAAGCTTGCCACCACCTTGTTCCATCCCTTCAGGCCCTGAACCAGATCGAACTTGGCTACGGAGGAAGAATTGGATTCCAGGTTTACGGAGGCCGTGCCCGATTGCACTTCATTGATGGTTAACTTCAACACAAGACCCTCCCTGGGCTTCGTGCCAATATTTCTTAATCGGACGTTCACACTATTCCTTTGTCCCCCCACCACAAAAGGATCTTCGAGGTAGACCGAATCAATAAATACGTTGGATGCGCCTTCAAGACGGATGGGCACAAGCCGTAAAGCTCGAAGCGTATCCATTGACTGAGTGTCAAGAGTACCCAGCGTGGATTTTTGAAAATCCGAAACCCAGAATTCATCCACTCGCGTTGGCCCAATACGCTGGCTTATCTCCTTAAATGTTCGGGATATGGGTGAAAGTCGTATTTGTGTAAGAATGTCGAGTATTTCCGTTTTTGTTTTGAGTGAATTTGAAAACGGTGCAAAGTCATTGGTGAGCAGTGTGTAGCGGGTATCGGGCGGTAACAAGGAGACTATTTCTTTTGTAAAGCGGATGCCCGCTTCCAGGGCGCGGGTCTTTTCTCCCACCAACGACGACATGGAGTATGAATTATCGAGATAGATAGTCGCTTCGCGTCCGGCAGCCATTTGCTCCCTGGCAGGGAGAAAAGGCTGAGCGAATGCCAGGACAAGGAATAGCAGGAATAGCAGACGGGAACCGAGCACCAGGTATTGCTTCAACTTGCGCTTTTGGGTGGTCTCTTGACGCACTTGTTGCAAGAACTTTGTATTGGAGAAGAAAATGCGGGTAGTCTTCCTGAAATTGAAGAGATGAATAATGATCGGGATGGCGAGAGCGCTGAGGGCCCAGAGAAAGAGCGGGAAAACAAAATTCATGGACGACAAAGGTAAGGAAAAGGGAGGAGTTGAGGAGGGGGAGAGTGGAGATGATATTTGCAGAAATGGAAATAGCGGCCCTTCGGAATTGAGCTGTCAATCCATATACTTCTTCCCTCGGGAAATTGGCGGTAATGGAATAGGTTCTTAATACAAATTGGTGCGCGCTTTCTGCAATAAGGGGGACTATTTTAAAGGAAATACATTCAAGTTTTTCATCTCCCAGGATGTTGGTAATTTCAGCGTGGCGCCTGAATTATATTTGACCGATGACTTCAAGAATTCCATCCTCGGCATAAAATTTAATTTTACTTTTTAGATCGCATTTAGTTCAGGAAGGGTGACACAGTGACGCCAGCCATATTCCTATCAGACAAA
>JAYWDR010000368.1:0-11979 GCA_043779735.1 Cyclobacteriaceae bacterium
CCTTAAATTTTTGAAACCCATACTTCTCAATTGTCAACCATTGATTCGGAAATGGAAACCGCAAAATACTCGTCCTGCATTCGAATTTTTGGTAATGAAGTGGATGTAAACTTTTACAACTGCCATAATACCCTATTCATTTTGATAAATGCTCTCTATAATTTATTGGGCTAAAGCCCAGATCACTCATTATTACTTTAATCCACGAGCTAAAGCTCGTGGCTAATAAAACGGGGAGTCAACAACTCAACTCGTAACCACCTTCCCCTTCAAAATCACCTTGGAAATCAACCGGTTCCCGAAGCTATAGGGTAAAAAAGTATACGAACTCATGGGTATTGTGATAAACACATTCGCGACCTTGCCTACCGTGATGCTGCCATGCGAGCCCAGTAACTCCAGCGCATAGGCTGTATTAATAGTAGACGCATTGATTGCCTCTTCAGGCGTCATTTTCATTTTGATGCAAGCAAGTGAAAGCATCAGCGGCATGTTACCGCTCGGTGCACTGCCAGGATTATAATCGGAGGCAATTGCCATGGGGAGACCAGCCTCCATCATTTTGCGGGCAGGTGGAAATGGCAGATTCAAAAAGAAAGCCGCTCCCGGCAAAGCGGTTGGCATCGTCGACGTACCTTTCAGCAACTGAATCTCCTCGTCCCCAATATTTTCAAGGTGGTCTACACTGATGGCTCCTGTCTTCACTCCGGCTTGCACACCGCCTGAACGATACAATTGGTTTGCATGAATGCGGGGTCTCATCCCGAATTTCTTCCCTCTCTCCACAATTCGTTCTGTCTCTTCCTGTGAGAAGAATCCTTGCTCACAAAACACATCAATGTAATCGGCAAGCTTCTCTTCGGTCACAGCAGGTATCATTTCCTCCATGACCAGTTTTACATAATCCTCCTTTTTCATTTCCACAGGCACCGCATGCGCCCCAAGAAACGTAGTCTTTACCGTCAGCGGAGTTTCCTTTCCTATTCGGCGTGCCACACGGAGCATTTTTAGTTCATCGTTGACCGTAAGTCCATAGCCACTCTTTATTTCCACTGCCCCTGTTCCTGTTTTGATAATTTCGTGGGCACGTGAAATCGACCTCTCCAGCAGTTCATCTTCAGAAATGGCATGAATCTTTTTTGCAGAGTTGAGAATGCCTCCTCCTCGTGCTGCAATTTCTTCATAGCTGGCACCCTTTATTTTCATCACAAACTCCTCCTCACGCGAAGCAGCATATACCAGGTGCGTGTGACTGTCGACAAAAGAAGGAAAGACATAACCACCGGCTGCATCAATGGTTTCTTTTGCCCTGGCCATAGGAAGCTCGGACATAGTGCCAACACCCGAAATTTTTTCACCTTCGATTAAAAGAAAGGCATTTTCAAGCAAAGGCAAATATGCCATGTCTTTGCCTGCTATAAAATGAGGAGTAGATTCCCGAACCTGGACAATTGCTTTTATATTAATAATGAGCACATCGGCCGCCATGTCGGTTATTCTATCGGGATAAGCTCGCCGTTGCGAAAATAGACGAACTGTACTTCCTGGTTATCACGTCGAGGTGAGATTCGGTAGCCTTTGGACAGCCAGCCTGGCATAAACTCACCGGAGGAAAGGCCCTCCTGAAAGTACACACCATGTTTTTTCATGGCTTGCCCTACAAACATCATAAAATCATACCCCAGCTTTGAATAATTCATATACTCTTCCGGAAACGAACCGTGCGTCTTGATATACCTTTTTTTAAAGGCAATGTAGGATTGTTGCGTGAGTGCTGTATAATTTGGCGCTGCCAGCATGATATGGAGCCTCTCATATTTCGTGAGGTCCACGGAAGGGTTGTCCAGCCAGACTTCCGATCCCACCAATACCACTGAGTCACCTCGAGTTTCCACAGAGCTTATCACTTTGGTATAAATCAGTGGGTCGTCGGATGCCACAAATATGCTTCCGATACTATCGAGCTTGAGCTTAAACTGCTTGGCGTTCTTAAATTCATCAAATTCAGTGGGGCTGGCCAGGATCGTAATTATTCGTGAGGCTGTTTCCTTACGGAACTGTTCAGACCAAACAATATTCAATCCAAGCTCCGTGGCCCGGGCAGAAAAATTTGCTGCCAGGACAGAGTCTTTTGAGTTTTCGCCATAGAACACCATGCAGTTCTTGTTCTTGATTCTCCTGGCGAGTAATTCTGCAGTCCGGGCTCCCGTTGTCTCCGGCGAAGGTTGGTACAACATGCCATAAGGATTTTGCCCCACATAGGCCAAGTTTGAAGACACTGGGTTGATCATATTGACCATATTTTTTTCTGAAAACTGTTGCACCAATCTGTCTCCTTCCCTGAACAAGGGGCCCACAATCAAATCTGTATTCTTGAATTCATCACGCTCCAATAGTTTTTTTATCACCTCCTTGCTCCACTGGGGATCCACAAGGTTGCGTTCGGTGTCATAGGTCAACAAGTTGACACGAATGCCTTTGCTCCTGAGCGTATCATTGGCCATACGCATGCCTTCATACAAATCCAGGACCAACTGATTTTGTTTCTTGTTTGGCGAAGGCTCCAGCGTAGCGGCGAGGAAAGGGAATAGCACGCTCACCGTATACTGGTCCTTAAATACAGGCGGCAGCGATGACGCCGAAACATAGTGCTCGGGAGCGAGTGCGAACTGATGGATGACGGAGTCCAGCATCACTCTGTCCTGTTGCGCATACGGCTGCCCGCTGATGGCCCGCGCCAATGATTTGCCCACATCGGGGTCTTGCGGGTATTCTTCCCACATCATAGTCAGAATTTCAGGATCAGTTATCTGCGAAAGGTAGTGACGCTTCAGCCTGGAAATTTCTTTCGTTTCAATATAGTCCTCTTGCTTCACATCTTTCAAAATGAGCATGCCCTGGAAGTATTCCCGCTGATCAAAATAAATCTTGGCCAACCAGTAATTTACCTCGTTCATCTGGTCCCAGGAGGGATACACCCTTTTGATTTGAACCAGCATTTCCTTGGCTACCGCCAGATAGTTTAGCCGCATGGCCGATTGTGCATAATAAAAAGAAGCGTACTCAGAATAAGGGTTGGCCTTGTCGTAGGTAAGCAATGGCTTGAAAGATTCCATGGCAAGGTTGTACTTACGCTCATTGAAAAAGTCCTTCGCATTTTTGTATTGACGATTAGGATCCTGCGCAGACAAAAGATGAGATGCAAAAACCAATAAAGCACAGAGGATTAGCCGCACTTCCATACAGTTAAACGCTTTGACCATCAGACCTGACACTTGTTTTATTCCCATTCAATAGTTGCTGGTGGCTTTGAACTGATGTCATACACCACCCGGTTAACTCCTTTTACTCTATTTATTATCTCCGACGACATCTCGCTCAAGAATTCATAAGGTAAATGGGACCAATCAGCCGTCATGCCATCCACACTGATGACCGCCCGTAGCGCCACTACTTTTTCATACGTTCTCTCATCACCCATCACTCCCACCGAATGTACCGGCAACAACATGGCTCCGGCCTGCCATACTTTATCATACAAGTTATGCTTTCTAAGGCCCTGGATGAAAATGTAATCTACCTCCTGCAATATCCGTACCTTTTCAGCAGTAACGTCGCCCAAAATGCGAATGCCGAGGCCCGGGCCTGGAAAAGGATGCCTGCCGAGGATGGCAGGATCAATCTCAAGGGTCTTCCCCACAAGCCGTACTTCATCTTTGAAAAGTGTATTCAATGGCTCCACCACCTTTAATTTCATTGTCGCCGGCAGTCCCCCGACATTGTGATGCGATTTGATCGTGACAGAGGGGCCCTTCACAGAAACCGACTCAATCACATCCGGATAAATCGTCCCCTGACCGAGCCACATCACATCGCTGATTTTGTGCGACTCTTCGTCGAATATTTCTATAAAGGCCTTGCCTATAGCCTTGCGCTTGGCTTCTGGTTCAGATAAATCCTTCAGTGCTGAATAGAATTTCTCCCTCGCATCCACTCCTTTAATGTTCAACCCCATCCCTTTATAGGATGTCAGCACTTGTTCAAATTCGTTCTTACGCAACAGGCCATTGTCAACGAAAATGCAATACAGGTTTTTTCCAATCGCTTTATGCACCAGCATGGCGGCAACCGTGGAGTCGACACCACCGGAGAGGGCCATCATGACTTTATCGTCCCCCAGCTTTTTCTTCAAGGAATCCACCGTAGTCTCCACAAATTGGTCAGGAGTCCATTCCTGGGCACAGCCGCAAATATGCACTACAAAATTCCGGAGTAGATTCTTCCCTTCCGTGGTGTGAGTCACTTCCGGGTGAAACTGAATGCAAAAAATATTTTCTCCTTTTTTCCTGAAGGCAGCCACTCTCACTGTCTCAGTGCTGGCGATTACTTCGAAGGCTTCGCTTACCGACTCAATGGTGTCGGCGTGCGACATCCATACCTGTGAGTCGAGGGAGATTTCCTTGAGCAAGTCGTTGTGGTGGTCTACGGTTGTAAGTCGTGCACGACCGTACTCCCGGATCTGCGATGGCAACACTTTGCCGCCGGTCTTATAAGCTATCAACTGGGCGCCATAACAAATTCCAAGTACTGGCACCTTTTTGAAAAGCGAAAGGTCTACGTCTGGCGCACCGGCATCGCGCACAGAGCATGGGCTGCCGGAAAGGATTATTCCTTTTATTTCAGATGTTATGGCCGGAATTTTGTTGAAGGGATGTATTTCACAATAAACATTTAACTCGCGTACACGTCTGGCGATCAACTGAGAGTACTGAGAACCAAAATCGAGGATGAGAATCTGCTCTGCCATGCGCAAAAATAGGGCAAGAAGTGCGGTTTAGAAAGGCTTATCCCAAAGTAATTTGCTCTTCAAAAAGGAAATACAAATAATTAATAGCAAGCTCTTCCGATGGCTGTTTACTCTTGTGTGTATTCCTCTATGGCCTCGTGGTTAATGCATTATCAAGCAAAACAAATCCGTCGGGTGAGGCTACTTCTGCGAACCGAAACAATATTCCTCCAGGTAATCACCCGCATCATCCATGCCCGCATAGAAGGCACGGTTGAGGCAACGGCAGCCTTCATCAATTCTTTCCATCTCAATCAACGCAATGCCCTTGTAGTACAAGGCCTCCTTGTTGGAAGGATCTATGCGAAGGGCGAGGTTCAGGTACGTCAGACTCAGTGGATAATCGCCGTCTTCAAGGGTGAGTGAACCGACGTACAAGTAGGCAAGCATGTAGGTCGCATCCAGTTCGATGGACTTATTAAAAGATATAATCGCGCTGTCTTTCTTCTGAAGGTTGTAATAGCACAAACCGAGATAGGTCTCAACTTCAGGATCCTCTTGCAGGCTCCTTGCTATCAACAAATCCATTTTGGACTTTTCGTACTCATTCTTATGAAGATAGAGAAGTCCACGCCACTTTAACAGATCGGCGCTGGGTGGTTGAAATTCCATGGCGGCTTTCAGGTTACTTAGTTGTTGGTCGTCATCACCCAGCTCACGATAAATGAAAGCTTTCAACAATTTGGCCTGTGATACGTCGGGAAAGGCTTTGCTGAAAACATCAATGTCAGTGAGGGCCTCTTTGTATTCCTCTATGGTGAAATAACAAACAGCTCTTTTGTAAACCATGCGATAGGCATCCTTGTCCTTTAGCGCACTCTGGCGGATGGCCTTGCTGTAGAGTTTAATGGCTCCTTTATAGTCCTTATAGCTATAAAGCGTATCGCCTTTCACTGACCATGCTTTCCATTTCGGCGTTTGCGACCATGAGGTGAGCGAAATACAACACAGTATCAGGCTAAAAAAAAGCAGAACCAGTTTTCCACGCAAAGAAGCTTTGGAAAGGTAAGCACCCAGGTACATGACGATATCAGTTTACCAGCACCTTGTTTCTCTCGCGTTTGCGCTCAGTTTCATTGAGGTTTACTTTACGCAAGCGTATTGATTTCGGTGTCACTTCTACATATTCATCACCTTGGATATATTCCAACGCCTCCTCGAGTGAAAACCGCACCGCGGGTGCTATCCGCATTTTCTCGTCCGCCCCTGAAGCGCGCATGTTTGTGAGCTTCTTGGTTTTGGTAATATTGATCACCAAATCTCCGCCGCGACTATGCTCGCCAATTACCTGGCCTTCGTATACCGGGTCGCTGGGATCGATGAAGAATTTTCCACGATCCTGCAAGTTGTGCAAGCTATAGGGTATCGCCTCGCCCTGCTCCATGCTGATGAGTGACCCGTTAATCCTGCCTGGAATTTCACCCTTGTAGGGCTGATATTCTTTGAAGCGGTGTGTGGCAACAGCCTCGCCCGCTGTAACGTTGAGCAAATAGTTTCTTAAGCCGATGATGCCACGTGAGGGCATCATAAATTTTAGAATCATTCTGCCGCCTTTTGGCTCCATGTTGGTCATCTCCCCTCTCCGGGCAGAAACAGTCTCAATGGCTTTGCCCGCATATTCTTCCGGCAAGTCAATAGTAAGCTCCTCGATGGGCTCGCATCGTACACCATCCATCTGCTTAAAAATCACCTGGGGCTGGCCAATCTGCAGTTCATAGCCCTCGCGTCTCATTGTTTCTATGAGTACTGACAAATGAAGCACGCCTCTTCCGAATACAAGCGTGCTGTCTGCAGAGCCGGTGTCGGCGGTACGAAGTGCAAGATTTTTTTCAAGCTCCAGGTTCAAACGGTCCTTAATGTGTCGTGACGTTACAAACTTCCCTTCCTTGCCATAGAACGGGGAATTGTTAATGGTGAAGAGCATGCTCATGGTTGGCTCATCGATGGAGATGGATTCCATAGCCTCCGGGTTCAATATATCAGCGACGGTGTCGCCAATTTCAAAACCCTCCAGTCCCACCAGAGCGCATATCTCTCCTGCCTTCACTTCTTCAGATTTCTGCTTTTCAAATCCTTCAAACACATACAAATCCTTGATTCGGCTTTTAATGATCGGCCCGCCATCGCGCTTCATCAACACAATCTGTTGTCCGGATTTTACCGAGCCGCGGTGTACCCGCCCAATCGCCACCCTGCCGATATACGACGAGTACTCCAGTGAGGTGATGAGCATTTGCGTGTTGCCTTCCTCAACTTTCGGAACGGGGATATATTGGATTATGCCGTCCAGCAAGGGAACGATGTCCTCTGTGGGTTTTTTCCAGTCCGTACTCATCCAGCCGTGCTTGGCTGAACCATAGAACGTCGGGAAGTTCAACTGATCTTCGGTAGCATCAAGGGAATACATGAGGTCAAAGACCGCTTCATGCACTTCGTCCGGGGAACAGTTCTTCTTGTCAACTTTATTTACTACCACAATGGGCTTCAGACCGAGTTGTAATGCTTTTTGCAGCACAAAACGGGTCTGTGGCATGGGGCCTTCGAAGGCATCTACCAATAAGAGGCAGCCATCAGCCATGTTGAGAACACGTTCTACTTCACCACCAAAGTCGCTGTGACCGGGTGTGTCGATGATATTAATTTTATAGTCGTGGTAACGTACCGAAACGTTTTTCGCCAAAATAGTGATACCCCGTTCGCGTTCGAGGGGGTTGCTGTCCATAATAAGTTCACCCGGATGTTCGTGGGCTTTGAAAAGATGCCCTGCGTGGAGCATCTTATCAACTAAGGTAGTCTTGCCGTGGTCGACGTGTGCGATAATCGCGATATTTCTGATCTTACTTACTTCCATAAACGCTTTAAATCCTCTTTTTTCTTGAAATAATCCGCAAAGATAGCGGAATTTGAGGAGAGACTTGCATGCCGTAGAAAATATAAGGCAATGGGAATCCAGGCTGAGTATTTATCCCTAATAGCTCCGTGTAACTTTGTGCAATAATTCTCCAAATAAGAATCATGAATCGGTATCAATTTATAGCAACGGCACTCCTCATGATTTCCTGCAACGACACGACCCAAAAGTTCGACAGACAAGCCCTAGATACTAAGAGACATAATATTGTGTCATACATCAATACCGCGTCATGCTCAACACCTTCCGGATGCAGGGCCATTGCTTTCGGGGCAAAAGGATGCGGTGGACCTTGGGAATTTTTTATCTATCCCACCACCCTGGACACCGCAAAATTGATTCAATTGGTTGACGCGTATACCCAAGAGGAAAAATCATTCAATCTCAAATGGAAAGTGATATCGGATTGTAGTTTGGTAACTTTGCCGGACAGCACAAGATGTGTAAACGGTACCTGTTTTGGGTATTGGGGAGGAGTGGCGAGGCGACAAGAATAGCATATCCTATTCCATGAAGACAGTCAATTTGAAAACATCCGGATACTTCCCTGGGACCATTCAATTCCTGGGAGTTATTCTGCTATTAGCAGTGGCAGTTGTCGCATTCAAGAGCATCATAGCCAGTCTAATCCTTGCACTTAGTAGCCTGGTTATTTTCACAACCCACTATCGGCTTACCGTCGATTATACCAATAAGGTCTATCACGACTATCTATGGATTCTGGGATTCAAAACAGGCGACAAAGGTAAATTCGAAAACATTGAATACGTCTTCATCAAAAAAATTACCGTAACTCAAAAGATGAATCTTCAATCTTTATCTTCAACTGTTAAAAAGGAAGTTTATGATGGATACCTGAAGTTTTCAGAGAAAGACAAGATTCATTTAATGACCAGAGATAGCAAGAAGGATTTAATTGAAAAGCTACGTGCTATATCAAGGCTATTGAATGTCAGAATCATGGACTTTTCAGAACAAGCGCCTAAAGAAGTCTAAGCAAAAGTTCAGCTTCACATTCGGATAACCTGACTAAATCCTGCGACATACATTCATTGTGCTCTTCGTGTCCTCCCTTTGTGCAGCTTTGTGAAATAGTCTTACACTCGTTGCACAAACGATATCACCACAGACATAAACCATTAATTCACTACATTTACTTCACGCACGGATCTGACCAAAATGGTCGTGTGAACATTCCTCCGAAGCTCAATATCACAAACCCACATTATGAAAAAGTCAGCAACATTATTCGGACTGCTCCTCTTCTTCTTCGGTCATTTGGCCTTTTCTCAAGATCCTGAAGGCAGCAAAGAGCATCCCATGTTTCCCAACCGAATGCCCAATTATTGGATCGTTGGATATTCCAGCAATTTCGATGCGGTTGACTTTAACCTTTCTATTGATGGTTCCAAAATGGTGACCAAAGAAGGAACAAGGACTTACATAAATTATGGCTTCGATAACGAATCAGGAAAACAAATGCCCAGTGTGCTTCAAATCCTGAGAAACTATGAAAATGCTGCAAAGAAAATCGGGGGAACCACATTGTTTTTGAATGCGGGTGAAGGAATTGCGGTGTTCAAAATCGTCAAAGGCATAAGCGAAACTTGGGTTAAAGTTGAGAAGGGACCAAACGATGCTCAGAATTATGAACTTAATGTACTGGAATTGGAAGCTATGAAGCAGGAAATCACCTCCGATGATATCCTGACGGCGCTCAACACCGATGGGCATATTTCTCTTTACATAAATTTCGCCACGGGCAAATCAGACATTCAACCGGAGTCACTTCCAATCATTGACCAGGTTGCAGCGATGTTAACTGCCAATCCATCATTAAAAATCAGTGTGGAAGGACATACCGACAATGTAGGAACTCCGGCATCCAATAAAACGCTCTCTGAAAATCGCGCCAAGGCAGTCATGAATGCTTGCCTCGCAAAGGGAATTGATAAATCACGACTTACTGCCAAAGGGTGGGGACAGGACAAACCCATTTTAGACAACAACACAGAGGAAGGCAAAGCAAAGAACCGGCGGGTGGAGATTGTCAAAATGTAACCTAAGCAATTCATGGCATGAAAAGTCTGCTCGTTCTAATATTTGAGGTTGCGATGATCAGTGGTATCTCTGCACAAAGCGCGGACACCAATCACGCATTGCCTTCCAACGCCACAGAAGTTGCCAATACCGTAAGTAACACTCCGGGATTCATGGTGATGTTATTAGAAGGCGGCACTGTGCCGAGCGAAACCAAATCGACTTGCGATAGAAAAACAGATGGTATTTTTAAAAGCAGCACAGGCTTTGCGCAACAGCATTATTACGATAAGCAACAACTGAAGCAGATGAGCGATGGCTATGCTTCGCTGGGAGGACTAAAAACATGGTACATTAAGAACAACATTCAGACTGGATATGACGATGCAGAAGCGGGTATGCATCCCGGCCCTATAATAAAAAAGGGAAATTGGAAATAGGCGACTTACAGGGAGCGGTAGCCTCGTACTATACGATTACGTACGGTTGCATAGGGAATGATAACCCCAGCGCTACTGCCACAAAAATTATTTACAATGTCATGCTGCTTACCGACAATGATTACCTTTAAATAACCAATGAAGTCTATTCTGCAAACGCCGATAGGGCAAAGAAATATGCAGAGGAAATAATTGCCAAAGTAAAAGCACTGGACTATGAGAAGGTAAATTGATTTCCCTTACAAATTGTAAAAAATTACAACAGCAGGTTATGTGAAATGGCGGGTGATTCGTTCTGTACTATAAACCCAGATCTTCTTTAACCCACGTCCACTTAATTGCAGCCCTGAATGACTACAATTACAAACGAGCAAAAAGCAATAAAGACAACCTATTTCAGCATTGCTGGAAACGCCATTCTAGCCGTTATAAAAGGGGTCAGCGGTTATTTTGGAAATTCATACGCTTTAATTGCAGATGCCATTGAATCTACCACCGATGTCTTTGCCTCCATCCTGGTATGGTTTGGCTTGAAATATTCAAGCAAAGCCGCCGACAAAGATCATCCCTATGGGCATGGACGAGCTGAGCCGCTCATTACCTTTCTTGTTGTTGGCTTTCTAATTACCTCGGCGACCATCATTGCGTATGAAAGCATTCAACACATCGGGACGCCACACAAATTACCTGAACCCTACACACTGCTTGTGCTGGCCGTAATCATTGCCTGGAAAGAGATTTCCTATCGACTGGTCATAAAGAAGAGCGAAGAAACTCACAGTTCATCATTAAGAGCCGACGCATGGCATCACCGAAGCGACGCCATTACTTCCGTTGCCGCATTTATCGGCATTTCTATTGCGCTCATCTTTGGTAAAGGCTACGAATCGGCCGATGACTGGGCTGCGCTTTTTGCCTCTGGATTTATTCTTTACAACAGTTATCAGATATTCAGACCTGCCTTGGGAGAGATTATGGATGAGAATTTATACGAAGATATGGTGCAGGAAATCCGCAAGGTGGCTCACAACGTTAAGGGAATCGCAGGCACTGAAAAGTGTTTTATTCGCAAAGCGGGAATGCAATTTCACGTTGACCTGCACGCTCTGGTGGATGCCAACATCACCGTAAAGGAAGGACACAACCTGGCACATAAACTAAAAGACACCTTGCGACAGGAAATCCCCGAAATAGGGCACGTTTTAATTCACATTGAACCGAATGACCAGAAAACAGGAAATAAAACCTAAAACTCAACACATTATGCCACATACACTATCCGTGGGGAGCCTGGATAGTTTACTGATCGAGTTACTTGCCGCGTCCTCTTCAATACCCATAAGACCCTCAGCATAAGCTTCCAGTGCCGCGAACGATACTTCATGATATCCCCTTCTTTTCAGTTCGGCGGATGTCAAATTCCTGAGAAGGCGACAGGCTGTAGCAGGATATCCATAACGAAACGCTTCCAGTGGAAAATACGATCGCGCTTCAACCCATATTTTTTCTTCCTGCTTAAGCAGCGTTTCCAACAAGATTCTCGTCCGATCTTGTGGAATGAAATTCTGAAGAATAAATAATTGAAAGGAATGCAAATATCCTGAACATCTTCATAACAGCCCCTGAAATGTCATCACTTTCCGACCGCCTCGTTCAGCATGGACTTGTCGCCGGTCATCTCCCAATATATCAATGACACCGGAATGATACCCACCCGGTTGAACTCATCCATGAATTGCTTG
>JAYWDR010000369.1:0-4342 GCA_043779735.1 Cyclobacteriaceae bacterium
GCTGGACAAAGTGGGAATCAAAGTGATACGGAAGACTTCCATTGGCGACCAGGAAAACGAAATCCTTTCTGCTTTCGCGGAGGCAGAAAAAAGAGCCGATATTATTCTTGTCACTGGGGGCCTCGGCCCGACAAGCGATGATATAACCAAGCTATGCCTGGCAAAATATTTCAACTGCGACCTTAAGATTCATGAAGAGGCGTTGGCAGAGCTAACTGAATTTTTTGTCAGCAGGGGTCGTGAACTGACCGAAACCAATCGTCAGCAGGCGGCGCTGCCTGTATGCTGTACCAGAATTACCAACCCCGTGGGTACTGCATCGGGCATGTGGTTTGAGAAAAATGGCAAGGTACTCGTGGCAATGCCTGGCGTGCCGCATGAGATGAAGAGGATGATGACCGAACGTGTGATTCCTAAATTATGCGAAGCCTTCAAGATGCCCGTCATCACCCATAGGATCATACGCACAATAGGAATTGGTGAATCCATGCTGGCAGACAAGATTTCACCATGGGAACACTCGCTACCTGATCATATCAAACTCGCATACCTTCCAGGTCTTGGTGATGTAAAATTGCGACTCACAGGGTTTGGATCCTCTGAAGAGAAACTTAAGACTGAAATCGATAACTTTGTTGAGAAGATTAAACCATTGGCAGGCCAATACATCTATGCCTACAGTGATAACACTCTGGAAGAGACCATCGGACAAATTCTGCGATCCAAAAGCCTTACACTTTCTATTGCTGAGAGCTGCACAGGTGGTTATCTATCCCACCTGATCACCAGCGTGCCCGGATGTTCAGATTATTTTCTGGGGAGTATGATTCCTTATGCCTATGAAATCAAAATGAGACAGCTAGGCGTTAAGCCTGAGACTTTGGAAAAATACGGCGCGGTTAGTGAACCTACCATCAACGAAATGGCCAATATTGTAAGGGCCAAGTTCAATACAGACATTGGGGTGGCTACCAGTGGTATCGCAGGGCCGGGCGGTGCTACACCAGACAAGCCGGTGGGAACTGTGTGGATAGCGTATTCAGACAAATACCAAACCGTTACCAGAAAATTACAACTGAGCAAAGACCGGGCGATTAACATACGCATGGCCTCCAACGCAGCGTTGAATTTGATAAGATTGAGTCTGCCGAAGTAATTGAAAAACCTGCTCAGGGAATAAAAAAAGGGCTCCCTTCGACCATCTTCATGGATCTTCTTTGCCACGTGAGTTAGAGCATAGTTTGTAGTTCCAGCAAGGCCCTTATTTCAAACGTGACACGTTCGGCATGTTGTCGTGCGGCTGGATTGAAATAGATGGTGTCAATGCCGGCGGCACGGGCTCCCGCCATGTCAGTTTGAAGGTTGTCACCGATCATCACGGAATCGACAGAATGATGTCCGGCTTCCTCCAGGGCAAATTCAAATATTTCCTTTGAAGGTTTTTTGCTTCCGGCCCGTTGTGAGGTAACGATGTTCTTAAAATACCCGTGGATACCGGCTGAACTCAGTTTAGTTGCCTGTATTTCATCAAAGCCATTGGTGATGATAATCATCGGATATCGTGTCCGCAGATATTCCAGGGTTTCTTTCGCATAGGGCAACAGGTTTTTCTTTTTTGGCAGCTCTATGAGATAGGCGGAGGAAAATTGAATGGAGAGGGCATAATCATCGACACCCGCTTCGATAAATACTTTGTGAAACCGCTCCTTCCGGATAACATCTTGCCCGATCAGACCCCTGTCGTAAAGGTCCCATAGGCTCAGGTTGACTTGCGAAAATATTTTGAAGAAATAGGGAAAGCTGGTGACTCCTTTTTGTGATAAGTCGAATTGATTGAAGAGTATTCTCAGTGTTTCTTCGGAATTGGTTTCGTAGTCCCACAAGGTGTGATCAAGGTCGAAAAGAATGCACTTATATTTTTTCATTGTGAATAGGGAGAATTTTAGAAAAATAAATTAGTCCCTCATTTTTCTGATGCTAGTCCGAGCGGACGAATTTGCAGTTTGTTGAGGGCCAGTTCCCGGTTGCTGAAAAGTGTTAGAAAAATTTGCTGGTCGTGTTGCAGGGCTGGGTCCCTCCGTATGAATTCAAGCATTTGCTTCAGGATGTCCAGCACTTCTTCTTTGATTTGATAAAAAGCCCATTGGTTTAGTTTGCGGGTGGTGAGAATACCTGAATTCTTCAGGTAGATCAAATGGCGTGAGGTTTTAGCCTGAGTAAATTCCAGAATTCGTTCCAGGTCGCTGATGCACATTTCGCCGTTGCTCATAATCAGGCTGAGGATCCTCAGGCGTGACATATCGGAACAGGCAAGAAAAATTTGTGCCCCCAGCTCGATATTGAAGTGTTTGAGTCTCATCTTTCAGTGACCAAATTACAAAAATCCTTTGCCGTAAAACATTGTTAGGCTGAGACTACCCTTCTATTTATCTTTGGCGCCATCGTATTATTTATGAGGTTGAACAGGGTGTATTTGCTGTTGTTGGTGATTACCGTCGGGGGGTTGATGGCAGCCTCCAGTGCGTACGCCCAGAATAAGAGGAAGATCATCCAATTGTCCGGGATTGTATTAGGGGAGGACAGCGTGAGCGGGCTCCCCGGTGTGCACGTCTACGTGCCCAAAGCGGGAAGAGGTACCAGCAGTCAAAACACCGGCTTTTTCTCCATGCCGGTGCTGGTGGGGGATAGCGTCGTAATCAGTTCGGTGGGATATGTCCGACGGCACTACATCGTTCCGGATACACAAGACGAATTCTTGACCATAATCGTGGAGATGGTGACGGACAATACGTTCCTGAAAGAAGTTACCATTCTGCCATTCCCCACCGAGGAAGTATTTAAACAGGCCGTTCTCGCTCTGAATGTACCGATGGACAATGGCATTGACAAAAAGAACCTGAATGCCGAGTTGATGGCATTGATGATGAGGACTACACCCATGGACGGCAATCAGAATTACCGATACTACATGGACCAGTACAATTCTTCCCTCAATGATCGATCTGTCGCCAGGACCAATCCTTTTCTCAATCCCTTCAACTGGGCCCGATTCTTCCGGGACTTGAAGCAGAATAAGAAATAGCAACTTCCTTTCCCCGGTCACAGATAAGTATTATGGTAATTGGGCAGTTGTGGTAAAAACAATCCATGGAAACAAACGGGAGAGTTCCGGTTCAGGCATGAGGTTTTCCTAACCATTTTGAAGATGTAAAGCGACTAGCGCAAATGGGTTGGCCTCGTCAAAGTTCCTGCGCCAAGGCCTCCGGCACCGGCGTA
This sequence comes from Cyclobacteriaceae bacterium, assembly GCA_043779735.1. Classification (GTDB taxonomy): domain Bacteria; phylum Bacteroidota; class Bacteroidia; order Cytophagales; family Cyclobacteriaceae; genus ELB16-189. Next base: position 3,277 of record JAYWDR010000369.1, read on the forward strand.
CGAAGTTGCCGTGCCTGTACAATTCTCGAACTTTCTTGGAAGATATTCTTCGAAGCTCGCCGTCGCTGCGAAGCGGAGCTATGGCGAGCAAAGCATGGTCGGGCCTCGCCCGAGTGCCAGCGCCAAAGTGCTCCGGCACTGGCGCACGGAGCTCGCCTACTAAATTTGATTGGAAGGCGAGTTGTCGATGGCGAAGCCCGCCTACGCTCCGAGACGGAGCTTCGGCGGGCGAAGTCGGGGTGAGAGAACGATACCCCACCGGCTTTAAATATTAATGATCAGTCTGTTACAAACTTTTCAAGAACGCGGGACACAAATAGGGCACAGAATGTTTATGGATGCCTGTTCTTATTTGTGTTTCCGTTGTGCAACGTAAGATACGAATGATTTCGATTTGAGTTGAACGCAAAAGGATATTTTCTCTGAAACCTTAAACCCCTTGATCAAGATGAACCATAGGCACATCGCTCGTCCAATCAATCAGACAATTGTTTTTTGCCAAGAGTTGCCTTCCTCAGGTTCCCATGGGCTGAGGTGTCAAGCGTCAAGGCTCAATCTCGTTGAGATTTAATAACTTGGATTAAATCTAGATAGAATGACTCTGTTAATTCTTGAGGTCTCCAACTTGTATTTGGTATCGAACCACAATGAGATCGAAGTAATTTATCAATGCGCACAAAATCTGCTTCTTTTAGATTTAAATGAACCGCATTATAAATCGGTTTAGTGAGAAAGAAGTAAGAGCTTTTTTTGCTTTGCCCTCTTAGGACATAATCTTCATTCCATTTTTCATGAATAGCTTTGTCAAGCCTATCTGATTTTCCTATTCTGTCAAAATAGTTTAGTGTATGACTCTTTTCAAGTGGCAATGGATCAGTCAAGATATTATTTGTTGGTATACTATAATTTGCTGATTGCAGCCAATCAAAAGCTTTGTCATGTGAGTCGAATTCAATAAGTACTTCGAGAATTGCCGTGAGAAAATGCGTCCCATTTGTTTTATAAATCAAGATATCGCCTATGCCAAGTTCAATATCCTTCATAGTCCCTGGTCTGCAGAGCCCCG
>JAYWDR010000370.1:0-11918 GCA_043779735.1 Cyclobacteriaceae bacterium
TCTGCTGTCGCGGTGAGCGCGGCCTGGGTAATAGCCAGCGTGCCGTTGACCAACGTGACCTGATAGTTGTTGTCTGTCCCTCCGGCAAGCACAATCGGATAGTTGGCCACATCGCTGAAGTTTGACGCTGAAGTTGAAGCAGTAATGGGCACATCGAATACTGTCGCATCATCTGTCCACTTAAAGCCTGTATAGCCTATGGTAAGTTCCGGGTTGACTTGTCCGTAGATTTTGGTCTTATCATCCGCTTTTGCTGTGAGGGGGGCCTTGGCAACTGTAAACTTTGCGTTGACATAGGACACGGTATAGTTCACCTGGAGGCCGAGTGTGGGAGGACTTGTCTGAAGAGAGGATTGAATCAATTCCACCTTTGGCACGATATCGTAGAGTCCTGCATTAATAATTCCCACACTTTCATGGAGTGTTCCCTGTTCATCTTTCAATTTATAAGACCGTGATGCAACTACGCCTGCCTCATCTTCATCATACTTGAAGCCGGTAATGACGGAAGTGTACACCGGTTGGTCCTGACCGTAAACCATTTGTGGCTTATTTTCGGCCGTCATGGTAAGCGGGGCCTGGTTAATAATCAGCGTGCCGAGGCCATAACTAATGCTAAAGTTGCTAGACAACAATGCACCCGGTACAATTGTATGTTGTCCAGCTGTAGTGCCGGTGATCATATTGATGGCAAACAATTCAGGAAGTACCCAGTATTCTCCATCTGTCGCCTTATTGGCATCGGCCACATCGTCACCGTCAACGATAACAACGACATTACTGTTGCTCGGATCCGTTCCGGTACCTACAGAATTGCTGTTTATTAATGGCGAGCCGTTGATCAGTGCCCTGGAATTAATTAACGCCCTGGAGTTGATCAATGCTCTTGAATTGATTAGGGCTCTGGAATTAATCAATGCCCTGGAATTGACTACAGGAGCAATCAGTGTTGCACTGTTTGGATTTTCCTCATAGCCAAAAATTGATTCTTTGGCGAAATCAACCACGCGGGTTGTTTCTCCTGTTGAGTTAATCAATGCTCTTGAATTGATGAGAGCCCTTGAATTGATGAGAGCACGCGAACTGACCAGGAAACTCAGGTTCGATAAATCTGAATTGATTAATGCACGTGAATTAATCAATGCTCTTGAATCCACCAACGCGATGGCGTTGGCCAGGTTTGCCTTATGGGTTTGTTTCAGCAAAATCTGAAAGTCGAAGTCCGATTCAATTTTTGATTGGTCGTACCCGTCATAGGTAAACGTTATCTTGTCATCAATCTTTTCGCCATACATGGATGTCAAATTGTTTGGTGTAATCACCAAAGGCATTTTTTCTATAGTAAGCACACCTTCCTTGAATTCGTAGGTATACAGCTCCTTCAAAGAAACATCCGGTTCCTGCGCCAGAAACGGTCGTATGCTGTAATTGGCAACATTGCTCAGGCTATTGGCGGGCGTTTCATACTGAATCGCTGCAAGACCAATGTCCTGCAGGGTAAGGCTGGATTGCAAGAGCGGAGCTCCATCTACTAGAATAGTATTGGTGAAGTCGGGTAACTTTTCCCCAAACTTCTTGCTTTTATTGTCCGCAGTAATGGTAATTTTTTTCTTGACTGTTCCGAAGAAGAACAATGGAGCCGAGACGCCACCGTCCAGATTGCTGGGTGAAATGGAAGCCGTGGAAACCTGGATGGGCGGATTACCCTGGAAGGCAGGAATGTTGGTTGTGATCTGATTAGAACTAACCACTGTTGTGCCAGCATTCGCGAGAGGCTGTCCCCGGAAAAGAACCTGTGACGAGGGGGATAAATTCTCGCCTTGAATAGTCAAGGTAAAAGCAACTTGTCCAGGAGTCGCGTTGCTGGGAACGACTAATTGTGTAATGACGGGTGCCGGCGCAGCAAATGTTGCGATGGACGCTTCGGGTTGTATGAAACCATATCCTGAATTGTAATCAAACCCAGTTGCATCCATGTCCAGTGCCGAGCTTTGTAACATCTGTCTGATTTGAGCTGGGCTCAGGACTTGGTTATTATAGAATTTCTTTCTTGCTTCAATCAAGAGGGCGGCAGCGCCTGCTGCGTGAGGGGCAGCGGCAGAGGTTCCAAAGAAATTCGGATGTAGATCGCCATCAATATTAACGCCATTTAGGAAAACGGAAGTATTGACTCCGTTGGGGGCGGTGAAGTCAGGCTTGTTGCGTACAATCCCATTGACCGGTGTACCACCCTGTGAAGAGAAAGAAGCGATCGTGGGCGGATTAACTCCATAGGCAGGCGTATTACTGTAGAGTACGGCACCGACTGTCATAGCACCGGCAGCGTTGGCCTGACCTACGATAGTTGATGGTCCAGATCGGTGCTCATCAATAACAAAACCGTCGCCGCGGAAGACAATGTATTTGAATTTGACACTTTGAGTTCCTGCTGCACGTACGATCATGATATTGGTCTTTGTTCCAGCATCACGAACTGTGAAAGGCATTACTTCGATTGGGTCTCCGCCAAGGTTGTTCCGGTTAAAGCCGAAAAGCGTGGTCCCGCTTTCATTGGTTAGATAGAAGTCCAGATCATTTAATGTTCCCGTTTGTGTCTGACCAATTGAATAGATAGGATCTTCCCACTGGAGCACGAGGGTATATGTCCCGGCACCAAGCGTAATTCCCTGGAAAATATCGCCTCCTCCAAAATTATGCGCTGATCCCGTGATCCCTGCAGGAGCGCTGGCTTCAGCAAAAGCGCTCTGATACGACTTGCCACCATAATTACCAGCTGCAGTAAAATAAGAAACCCCAAGCGACGTCACGTAGTCTACAGCCTGGGCTACTTTACCGTCCTGGAAAAATGGCTCGGTGATGTAGGTGATGTCATCCACGATAACGTTGCAGCCATCTTGCTGCAAGGCCTTGATCCCTTCCGCGAAATCACCGGCGCTGATGAATCCCGTTCTAAATGCCAGATCCGCCTTGGGTGCAATATCATGTACGATCTGTAACATTGCCCGGCCCTCATCCAGTCCGATGCCATAAGGATAATCTTTAAGTACATGAACAGGTCTCGGATTTACCAAGTTAGTTGCAGCACCAGGAAGGTCCTTGTTCCCCACGTCGACAGCAGCCTGGTTGCCATCCTGTGTATTGTAACTATCTGAAAGCACACCCACCTTTACACCCGCTCCTCCAATATCAAATCCGCTGCGCGCCAGGTTTGACTTCATCGAAATATCACCATTGCTGGAAATCAAGCCGCTGTTTCCTAAGGCCGCGTATACAGGTCGCACATAGTTGATCAGTGTTGGAAGGCTGTTAAGTTTTGTCAGGTTGGCGATTGGGAACAAACCTGTTATTAACAAGGTATTGAGACCATTATCAACTTCGCCGGTAAGGCCATATTCGGTAGTTCTCAACAGTGCCAGCAAAGTCTCGTACTGGCCCGCCACGGCGATTACTTCTACAAGGATTTTGGCATCGCTGATCTGATAAATATTGTTTGAAGGTGCCGGAGGGGTAATGTTAAAATTGGTATTTAGTGAAGTCAATTCTGATCCGATAAGATCGGCCACCTTTCCATTGGTTGGCGGCGGATAGTATGGTAAAATGCAGGGGCCAAGAATCACCAGAGCTTCGTCGGTTGTGCTGCAGCCATTAGCAGGGTTGGTTACAGTAAGAACATAAGTTCCTGCTGCGTCGACCAAAGGAGTTGCAGTAGCGGCACCGGAAACAATATGTCCACTGTTGCTGGCCGTCCAGCTGAAAGTGGCACTTGTCGTTGTCGACGACCCACGGAGCAACGTTGTGAGTTTTGCGCAACTTATCCCATCATCAGGTCCTGCACTTGCACCGGGAGCTGTATTGTTCAATGTTACTATTGCTACGTCCGTGGCAGTGCATCCATTCAAAGGATCGGTTACTGTGAGTGTAAAGGTCCCTGCCACGTCAACAATCGGTGTGGCTGAAATTGCTCCGGAAGCGATATGCCCGCCATTGCTCGCAACCCAATTGTAAGTTGCATTCAAGGTAGTGGATGAACCCGACAACCCAATGGTTGTAGCCGTGCAGGTTAATTCTTTGTCGGTCCCGGCATTGGAAATCGGGGCTGTTTTATTCAGAGTTACCAGAGCAACATCGATGGCTGTGCATCCGCCTGAAGCGGTTGTCACTGTTAGTGTATAGGTACCGGCCGCATTGACTGTGGGGGTAGCCGTATTAGCTCCTGCGGAAATAATTCCTCCGTTGCTGGCCAGCCAGCCAAAGGTCACACCAGAGGTCGTAGATGAACCAATAAGCTGAACGGATAGCGCCGAGCATGTCAACTCTCTATCTACTCCTGCATTGGCATTCGGTGTTGAACAGTTCTTGTAGGCTGCATAGTTAATGGTTACTCCACTTTGTATAATAACCTGGGTGCCACTCCATAGTGCACCGGTAATATCCGTGTTCCCTGTTCCAGAACCAACGTTGATTGCTGCATAGGGAGCCCAAACTGTTCCCAACCATCTAGAGGGTGCGCCACCCGATGAACCGTTGGCAAGATCGAAAGCATATTTTCCAGGACCCGTTCCAATGCCATGTATTTCAGTGTAGATGCGTGAAGCGCTACCGCCATTAATCATACTTACACCCGTCTTATTCAGTTTGACATTTTGATAAACATAAATCTGAAATGTCCCGGTCGGGTTATTCTGAAAATCAAATACAAAATAATTGGTTGCGTTTTTGTTGTCAATGAGGTCTATCACATACACTCCAGTCCCGCTAAATGTCAAGGTTTGATTTCCTGAAAGTTTAATATCATCATAGGCACCCGGCGTGATAGTCCTTGTTGTTATGATGTCAGGTACTGCTGAAAATGGCGGAAATGGGGTGATTGCCGGCAACGACGGAAATGCTGGAAGCGACGGAACACCGGTAATATTGCCAAGCGCTGGTGCGGGTCCTGAATAGGTTGTGCCTATTGGGTGAGTGACTTTGCCAGATACGATTCCACTCGCAACATTAATATTTCCATTGACATCCAGATTGCCGCCAAGGTTCGCATTGGAACCAACTGAAAGAATGGTTCCCATTACAGACTGTGCATTGCTTGCTGATATTCTCCCACTGACCAAATTGCCATTTGTCAACAGGATGGTGCCCTTGCTATAAATATTACCCGAAATGGAGGCCGTCCCGGTTGTTTTAACAAGTTGAAAACTGCCGACAGAACCACCGATTATGCTGGAAGAAGAACCAAGTTGCACAGCATAGCCTGGACTGAAAGGTGCGGTGGTCCCAGGTCCCCCTGAACCGGAAAACAAAACAAAATCGGACATCTGCAGCTGCTGGGATTGAGAAAGTCCCTGGATTGGGCTAAACAAGAGGATTGAAAACCCCAAACAAGCGAAGCGTGCCAGTTTAGCCTTCAACAGGGGCCGCCATATCGCAAATAGAGATTTAGTCATGGAAGAGTAGAATTGTGTTAGCTAAATGTAAGAATTCTTGTGAATATTAAGAATTCCCTCCAGCGGCAGTAAGTCGTGAATCGATGTAACATGTTGATTTACAACAATTTAATATGAGTTTAGCTTGGCCATCCCTGAAAAAAGGCGAAATATTCCATGAATTATGGAAGTACCATTTCTTTGCATAGCAACGACTTATATTCCTTTCCACCGGACCAATGGTGACTAGGGTTCGACACGAATAATTGTGCTACATTGATTAAAAAATCAAAACAAACGAAAGACAAATACCATCGCTATGGAAGAGTTCGAAACCGCTAAAAAGAAGAATGGTGAGGGTAAGGGCAAGGGCAGGGAGACCCTTTTCCGAGTGGCCTACCGCAACCAAATCGCGTTGATACAGATAGCAGATAATAAGGCTAACATTATCATCAGCATCAATGCCATGATCATTTCTTCTGTTATTGCCGTCAGCGGGTATGGTATTGTGGCGGACAAAATTGTATATGACAAGGCAAACATCATTATACCGATCACCTTTATCCTCCTAAGTTGCCTTGTTTCAGCAATATTCGCCATCCAGGCGGCGAAACCTAAATTAATTCGCTCTAGTGCACTGGATGAGAATAAAGGTAAATCAAGCCTCCTTTTCTTTGGGGTCATTTCTGCCTTTACCCAGGATCAATACCTTCAACGTATGAATACCCTCCTGTCATCTGATCAGGATATCTACGACACCATGACGATTGACCTTTACAATCAGGGACTTATTTTAACAAGGAAATATTCCTTGCTTGCAAAGGCCTATAGAATTTTCATGTTTGGCTTTATCCTCAGTGTATGGGTCTTCCTCACATTTCTTGTGATGGGATAAGCTAGTCACTTCGGAAATCAGACTTGACTTCCATCGATCACATCCGCCACCTCCTCGACCAGGGCCGCTATTTGGAAGCCAGGTCCGCTTCTGAAATATTGCTCTCCTCTTCAGAAGAACTAGGTGTGAAACAAATTCATGCACTTGCACTTTCCAAATCCGGAATACCGCTTGCCGCAGCTGAGTACTTCGCTCCTGTGCATAAAGAATATCCAGCGGATGCAGAAACGGCCGGCATCATGGGTGGCATTTACAAAGAACTATTTCGCCAGACACAGGATCAGAAGTATGCCATCCTTTCCCGTGACGCCTACCTCAATAATTTCATAATCACTCGCAATTACTATACGGGCATCAACGCGGCAACGATGTCTTCCATCGCTGGAAAATTTCAGCGAGGCCGAGAGATCGCACAAGAAGTATTGACAGTGCTCACATCCTCATCCGATGACTTCTGGGAACTGGTGACGATGGCGGAAGCCAGACTCCTGATCAAGGACGGCAAGACGGCAGCGGAAATATATTTCAAGGCCCATCAATTGGCCGGCAAAGACTGGGGAAAGATCAACACCGTGTACAGCCAGATGTGGATGCTCAACCATTACATGCTGGTACCGACCGAAATTCTAAAGATATTCAGCCCCCCCGTGGTCGCAGTGCTTGTGGGTCATATGATCGACCATCCGCAACGGCCCGTTCCCAGATTTCAGAGTCAGTTTGCCCCAGTGGTAAAGCAAGCGTTGGCCGGCATTGTCAAAACGCTTAACGCACGCATTGGATATACATCTCTGGCGTGCGGAAGTGATATCATGTTTGCGGAAGTCATCCACGAAAACGGTGGCGAGATCAATATTTATCTCCCGTTCAGGAAAGAGGACTTCCTCGAGACCAGCGTCAGATTTGCAGGAGAAGAATGGGTACAGCGATTTGATCACATCGCCGCACAAACAACAATACACTATCTCACGCGCGAGGCCTACCTTGGCAACGACGACCTGTTTGCTTTTCACGGCCGCGTACTTTTTGGACTTGCCATACTGCGAGGCAGGATGCTTCACTCAGAGCCCTATTTGCTAAGCATATTATCCGAAAACGACCTTTCCCGGAAAGAAGGTGGTACGCGTGATCTGATGAAACTATGGCCGTTTCCAAACCGCATACAAAACATCGATCCTTCCACGTTCCTTCCACCAAATCCTGGTACGAAAGAAGTAGCCCCATCATCTGCATTGCCCGCTCAAGCCAACCGTCTTGTGCTATATATGGCAGAGATTTCATTTCAAGGCCCCATCCTTCTGGAGGCACACCGATTGGCAAGAAAAATGGAAGGTGAAATGACACAGGAAATGATCGCGTTGAATTTTGAAGGAGAAGCAGTGATCGCCGGCTTCAACTCTTCCTATCGAGCCATCTCTTTCTGCAAAAGTCTCGTTCAGGATATGGTACGAAAAAGTTCACAAACAAAATACAAAGTGGGTCTTCATGCGGGGCCAGTCGTGCTGGAGATTTTAGAAGACAAGAAAATAATGACGGGCACCCATGCCGAAATCCTACACGGCATCTTTGATCTGGCCACAACAGGATCAGTGTATGCCAGCGAGCCTTTTGCCGCCTCTCTGGTGTTGGATTCAGGATCCTACTCTTTTATTCATACAGGTACAGTTCATCTGGAAGAGCCACTTGGCACACAAAATCTTTACCGGGTAGATTGGACTGGCACTGACAAGATGACAAGAATATAATGAATCCTATAAATCTCAGAATTTAGTCTCCTAACTACCTTACTACAACCAATCTGCCACTGATGGTAAATTGTTTGCCACCCACCGCAGTTGCGATGCGAAATAAGTAAATGCCCGCTGGCAGAGGGTTGCCTGTGGCATCATTGGCATCCACACCAAAGTCATTCGTGCCAACGTGAATTGAGTTTAGGACTTCATTCCCGAAATTTCTCACCAGGGTACCCGTAGAAGAATAAATTTTCAACTGAAAGTCCTCTGGCGGTGTGGGGCCCGCAATGAATAGTCTAAAATAAAATTTATCGGAAGATGGAGTTGGATAAACGGCCTTTAGCACAAATTTTTTATCATCGGTCACCACAAACGAAACTTCATAAGGCACAGCGCCACTTGCATTTCCGCTGCCATCGATCGCCTCAGCCTTCAATGCGTAGGTCCCAAAGGGCAACCCTTTAGGTTTGAAAAGTATCTGAAAATCCGTTGTAGCAGTAGCGGGTGTCCATTGTAAGTCGGAACGTGAAAAATTAATTCGTGTATATGGACAGTTTTCCAGAACACAGGGATAACGAAGAAACAGGTTCACTCCAATGGTATCGGATTTTAATAAAAAAGGATTGCGGTCAATCACAGTGGTCAGAATGGTCGGTGTAGAGGATACAACATCACCATTCACAACGTGTCGTCCATCTACGGTAACATCAAGCACCGGCCCGGTGTGATCAGCCTCCACTTGCAAATGACCATTTAGCGGCAACACATTATTGTCATAATACTGCTCCGGCAGCACCCGTGGATTAACAAACAGGGTAATATCATTTAGGCCTCCTTTGCCCCTGGTCTTCACGGTGACGAGAAATTTTGAACTATCATTCGGGGCGGGAGGACTTATTTTAAAGGTCTGACGCTGCGTCGAATGCTGCTCCCTGGAGAAAATGTCCACCTGTACTAGCAAAGAGTCAGTAAAACTGCGCGACGAAATATTAGTAAAACCGTAGCTCTCTTGCCAGTCCTGACCTTCTTTCACGGTCTCCATACCATGACTTCCAACATAGGTGAGCAACCCTTCTGCCATGGGTGTGTAGAGCACCATCCACTTTCGAAGCTGTACGGGAGTAAGATCGACAGGGTCTTTCGTTTGAAGGCTGAGTTTTAGATACGGATAGGCCGCAGCATTTATGTCAGAAAGACTATTCGTCCCGTTCAGTTGATTTTTCAACAGCGTTTCATGACCCGCAAGATCTATTCCAACTACATTCACTCCATATTGGTCATTCAAGGTTGCTTGCGTTATTTGCGTGACTAGTTGCGACCACTGCTGTGCCGGGCCGACGGTCACCGACGTAAGTGATCCTTCTGTGTAACGACCCGTGATTGTCTTGTTTACAGTCAACTCCTGAGCATTGGGTGGCGCAAGTGAAGGCCTAAAGATTTTTGCGCTACCCGATGCAGATCCTTTCTTCCCAAAAATCACAAAAGGTTCACCGGCCTGCACACCATCCAACTGGGTGATGCCAACCCCCAATTCAGCCATCTGCTGCTTGACCGTGTTTGACCAGGAAGCATATCCGGCATCCCCTATAGAAAATACCACCACAGAGTCATTCGGCTTTATGTTGAGAACCCATTGCTTAAGGTCATCGCCATTGCCAGTCTCAAGTTCTGACATAGTAAAATTGTTAATCATCTGCGGCGCGCGGCCACAGGCGCGGGGATCGAAGAAGCTGATAAAAGGAATACCCGCATACGGCGCCGTGGAACTTTTATCAAAAGCGATCAGATTAAGCGTATTGTTCCGGCATGGCTGCTCCTGTGTAGCCACATTGTACTCCTCCTGGTTGATCTTCAACGAAACATTGGCATACGATGTGGGATTTGTGCTCCCAAAGAGCTTCAGATCGATGGCTGAAACGGACTCCAGAAATTTCAATCGCTTAATTACCGGATCCTTCACCAGGCCTGTTGTGGGATCTTCAATTAGTTGTGAGAATTTTACCTGGGCCCAGCCGTCAGAACCATTCACTACATATACAAAAGAAGAACTTGTCCAGTCCTGACTCTCATCCGGCAGAGGATTGTCCAGTTTTGTTCGCCAATAATACACAAGTGAATCTATAGGCAACAGATCCAGGGGCGTGGTGGCCATCACTTTTCCGTTGACTATTCTTCTTTTCAAAAAGGGGCTATCAAACGTATCCGCCGTATCAATTTCTACTTTAAAAGACCGGCGACCAGCCAGCAGGTCTGTGTTTTGAAAAACAAGGCTCACTGCGGCGGTGTTCACAATAGCGTATGAGGGCGGAAACAGGTTCTTCGTGCCATTGAGTGGGATGAAAAAGGTGAGAGAAGCTGTGTTGTTGGTCTCTACAAGTTCACTGACGGAATTCTGTGGATCAATTGAGATAGTAAAATTAGTGTTGCCAAATTCTACGTTGCTATTTCCCTTCTTGATCACAAACCGAAGTGCCTCGCTGTATATGACGGGGCTAAAGATCGAATCGTATTGAATGGTCGAATTGTCATTCAACGTTCTTATCACAGTAACTTTCATCGGCCCAGGTTCAGCCCTGCCGAAATTTCTGACCCGGATCTCAAGAGCAAATGAAGTAGATTGGGCCGTGACTGGTCTACCATCGAGGGACACCGCTGACAGAGAGCCATTGTTGACTTCATAGTCTGGTTTAGCGGCACCAAAAAGTGAAACTGCGGGGTCTCCTAACAACATCATTTGTTGTGCTTGTGTAATCGTTAAGAGGCTTACTCCTGCAAAGGACAAAAGTCTCCGCGCCGTTTCTTTCTGAATTTCTCCAATTCCCTTTCTGATAAAAGTCGAATCACCGAAAGCGACCGAATAAAAAATATCAGAGTATATTCTTAGAGTGTTTGTAAAGCCAAAAGAACTGTGTGCAATAAATGCCTTGGCACCTTTGTTAGGTGTAAGCATCCAGTCCTCACCAAAGGTTACCCGGTTATCAAAAAAGCGGCCGGCGTTACACCCGTTAATCAAAAAGCCAGGATATTTTCCAACATTGTTGTAGCCTAGCGTGGGGTCGCTCACATTGCCGATGTCAATATCGATTGTGCCAGGACCTGAGTGACCAAAAAAAGTAATCAGATTAAGTCCTTTGTTTACCTGGTCTTTTACATTGATCAACTCGACATTCAATGTCTGCTTCGAGATGGTCTCAGTTTTTCCACCGAGGTAAAAACTTTCGGCTATTGCCTTGAAACCATCTACATACTGACGAAAGACTTGTGGCTCACCGATATGAATGCCGCCGCTGAGATGCAATAGATCTTTGCGCCACAACTCATTGAAAGTCAGAGCCTCGGCTTCCTTTACTTTGTTAAGGTAGGCCGCTACTTGCAGGGGAGTGCTCGCCGTCAATCGTCCTGTAGGAACAGCAGGCTCATAGGTAGTGCCTTTGAGTCCAGCGGTGAATGCCATGTCGGCCCCAGGCATCCCGGCTGAAGGGACCAAATCACGAAGGTCTGTGGGAAGGAATGATATCTTTCTATAAAATCCCTGTGATACTTCCAGTCCTTTACCAATGAGAAACAGAAATTTAGGGTCTCCGCCGTTGGTCAGGTACTTCATGAATTGGTAAATCGCACGAGGAGAATTCTCTCCATAGTTAAATTGGTTAAATAGTTGGTCGATGGGCACGGTCAATGTATCATACCCTCCCCCAGGTGTTGAGGCCCGATAGGCCGCATAACTTCGCACGGCATCACCATACCCCAGCGCTGGTTTCATCAACGAACGATGCGAGATGATAATGAAGTTGTAAAGAGATGGCGCTATAGACCTAAAACTTATCTTTGTCAAAGAGCCGCTCAGCGTAAGGTTCGATACATAAAGCTTTC
>JAYWDR010000371.1:0-4333 GCA_043779735.1 Cyclobacteriaceae bacterium
GGGGTCTTTCTTGCGAAAGAAATAATTTCCCACTTCGCCCAAAGAAAAGAGCTCCCTCAGGTTCAACTTACTTTTCGGCTTCGAATCCTGTTGATTTTCCATAACTCATCCCTTCTCGTTTAATTCAATCCAATTTCCATCTTCCAACATCAACCCTATCAACTCATCCACGGCCTTGGCAGAGGGAACATTCTTCTTCACCACTTCCTTGCCACGGTACAATGTTATTCTGCCAGGTCCCGAACCCACGTATCCATAGTCAGCATCGGCCATCTCACCCGGACCGTTCACGATGCAGCCCATAATTGCAATCTTGATTCCCTTCAAATGATTGGTGCGTGAGCGAATCATTCCGGTAGTCTCCTGCAAATCAAACAGCGTCCGCCCGCAAGAAGGGCAAGAAATATATTCAGTCTTGGATATCCGCGTGCGGGTAGCCTGTAAGATGTTAAAGGCCGTCTCATTCACCACTTTGTCCGGGCCGCAATTTTCAGCGGCAATAAATGTTCCATCACCAAGACCATCAATAAGCAGTCCGCCAATATCTGTCGCGGCATAGAGCTGTAATTTTTCGGGTGTCAAGTCCCGATACCCCCTGCCTATCACGATCGGCACACGGCAATCCTGTAACATCAATTCCGCAAAAAGTCTCCGCTGCTCCGCATAGCCATGCTTGTTTTGGGTATCAATGACCAGTACCGCTGTGGAATCTGATTTTAATTTCGCAATCAACTGAACCGACATATCTTTCAAGCAGGCATGGACAAAATTAAGTCTGTCGGAGGTCTCCACTCCTTTTAAATAATCAATAGCTTTCAGGAATGGATAGGCACTGGACTTCCGCCGTTGACTCAACCAGCTGCTGTGGTTATGAATCAGTCCGAGTGTTCCGGGTATGTCAAAATCAATGGACCTATCTCCTAAAAATATATAATCGCAGGCCATATCGGTAATGTTCCACTTGTCGAGAGGCACAGAGTAATGATAGCCAAGGGCAAACAAGGAAGCTTGCGAAATCTTTTCTTTCAGGGAGAAGTCTGCAATGACCCGTGGTACCTGGTGCCGGCCGAAGTTCGCAACTTCATGGGTTGCCCTGCGTGTATACGCAAAAGGGTTTATGGGATAGTGCCTTATCTCCGGGATAGGAAAATGCGGCAGTCTGTCCTTATAACGGTCTGCCAGCTCAATGCAAACCGGCACTTCTGCCTCCGGGTCCTCCGTGAGCGAAACACGGATGGTATCCCCTAGCCCGTCTTCCAGCAAGGTGCCAATTCCTACTGACGACTTTATCCTTCCGTCTTCCCCATCACCAGCCTCCGTAACGCCCAGGTGAAGAGGGTAAGGCTCAAATCTTTCTTCATCAAGCTTTTGTACCAGCAGCCGATAGGCTTGTATCATCACCTGTGGATTACTGGCTTTCATCGACAGTACGATGTCATAGTAGTGAAGGTCCTCACAAATCCTCAAAAACTCAAGTGCTGATTCCACCATACCCAGCGGTGTATCGCCATAGCGGCTCATGATTCGGTCCGACAATGATCCATGGTTGGTACCAATGCGCATGGCGGTACCATATTCTTTGCAAATCTTTACTAACGGGGTAAACCTGATCCTGATCCGGTCCAGTTCAGCTTCGTAAGATGCATCGGTGTAGTCTATCTCTTCAAATCTTTTCCGGTCGGCATAGTTACCAGGATTAATACGCACCTTTTCAACAATACGAGCTGCCAGCTCCGCAGCGTTGGGGGTAAAGTGAATGTCCGCTATCAGCGGAACACTGTAGCCACGTGCCTTTAATTCCTTTTTTATTTCCGCCAGGTTCTGTGCCTCTTTCAAACTTGGCGCGGTGATCCTAACATATTCGCACCCAGCCTCCACCATCCGGATAGTCTGCTCCACGGATCCTTTAGTATCCATAGTGTCCACGGTAGTCATCGATTGTACCCGGATCGGGTTATTGCCGCCTATGCCCAGGCCACCCACGCTCACTTCCCTGGTTTTCCTGCGGGAATACTGAACGAGGCTGTTGCAGTATGGCCTTAGCTGTGTTGTGACTGTATCCACGGCTCTCTTGTTGATGCAAAGTTAAACCATTGGTTTAATGATAAGGTTCAGATATCCCCTAATTGAGGGCGGATCAGGATTTCCTCTACCACGCTTCCAGGCGACAGGGCGTAAGCCCCAAATACAGCTTCGGCTACGTCTTCAGGCTTGATAAAGCGCTCGTCCGGCAAATCTGCCCCGTCCCAGCTGGCCGTACGGGTAGCACCGGGTAAGATGGCTGTCACACGTATGTTGAAGCCCTTCAATTCCTCTCGCAAGACTTTTGAAAAGCCTAGCAGGGCAAATTTTGAAATGGCATAGGAGCCTCCATTGGGATACGCCTTGATGCTCGCAATAGAGCACATGTTGAAAATGTGGCCGCCCTTTTTGGCCATCATACTGGCGGATAATCCACGTGTCATATAATAAGCGCTGTACACATTGGCTTCCATCATCGCTTCCAGGGCTCCATCTTTCTCTTCAGTGACCCTGCCCGGAACAAAAAAGCCGGCATTATTGACCAGCACGTCGACCGGTTGGCCAAGACTACTGACGAAATCAGTAAATGCTTTTACCTGGTTCCTTACAGACATGTCAGCCTCAAAAACATGAACCTTTATTGGGTAGGCTGAAGCAAGTTTTTCCTTAAGGGCCGTCAGGTCAGCCATGTTGCGAGAGCAGGTGACGATATCAAACTTTTGGGACGAAAATTTCTCAATAATTGCCCTGCCAATGCCCTTAGTACCCCCAGTGATGACGGCCAGTTTACTCATGGAATTTATTTTATCTTTAGGGCAAGTTAAAAGTTTTCATGAAGGGATTTGGCCGGTACATGATTTTTTTGGGCTCATTGGTAGTCCGGCGGGAATCATTCAAAACATACTACAGGCTTGTTCTGGAAGAATCTGTCCTGATTGGGGTCAAGTCCATTGCGCTGGTTGCCCTTGTATCTACGTTTATGGGCGCCGTGACGACCGTGCAGGTGGCTTATAACATGGTAAGTCCACTGATACCTCGCTTTGTGATCTCCCAGGTGACGAGGGAGATGACGGTGTTGGAATTAGCACCGACCATCATGGCTGTGATCTATGCTGGCAAGGTTGGATCCAGTATGGCCGGTGGGTTGGGGACTATGCGCATCACGGAGCAAATCGATGCCCTGGAGGTCATGGGTATCAATTCAGCTTCCTACCTTGTTTTGCCGAAAATCATAGCCTCCTTATTGATGTATCCATTGTTAGTGATCGTGGCCGGTTTCTGCGCTCTATTCGGTGGCTACCTGGTCGGAACCATTACCGAAATCATCTCCCCGACCGACTACATCTATGGCCTTCGATTCTACTTTGAGCCCTACTCTATCACCTTTGCCCTTATTAAGTCTTTTGTCTTTGCATTCCTTATTTCGTCCATATCCTCTTTTAAAGGATACTACACGCAAGGGGGGGCGTTGGAGGTGGGCATAGCCACGACGGCCGCGGTAACTTCCAGTATCATTGCTGTGTTGCTTTCAGACTATGCGCTCGCACAATTGCTTTACGTAAGGTAATGATCAAGATCAAAAACATATCAAAATCCTTTCAAGGTAAGACTGTCATCCATGAAATCTCCGGTGAATTTGACAAAGGCAAGACCAATCTGATCATAGGCTCCAGCGGTACAGGCAAAAGTGTGCTGTTGAAATGTATTGTGGGCCTTATCGAACCGGAAGAAGGCAATATATTTTATGATTTACGGAATTTTACAGAAGCAGACAAGGAGCTAAAATCCGAAATACGACGCGAGATTGGGATGCTGTTCCAGGGCGGTGCGCTGTTTGATTCAAAAACCGTTGAGAACAATGTGATGTTCCCACTGGATATTCTCACAAAGATGCGGCCAGACGAAAAGCTCGACAGAGTCAACTTCTGCCTGAAGCGGGTAGGATTAGAAAACATTAACAAGAAAATGCCTTCTGAAATATCAGGTGGCATGAAGAAGCGTGTTGGCATTGCGCGGGCGATCGTCAATAATCCAAATTATCTTTTCTGTGATGAGCCCAACTCCGGACTTGATCCGCAGACGGCCATCGTTATCGATGAGCTCATTGGCGAAATTACACATGAATTTGACATCACGACGATTGTGGTAAGTCATGACATGAACTCTGTGATGGGTATCGGAGAGAAAGTCATGTTCCTCTATAAAGGACGGAACCTCTGGGAGGGCTCCAGTAAAGAAATAATGAATTCAGGTGTTGAAGAGCTGGACGACTTTGTTTTCTCCAACAAGGTCATGCAGAGTTTGAAGGAAA
>JAYWDR010000372.1:0-11860 GCA_043779735.1 Cyclobacteriaceae bacterium
GGAAGAATGCCAAAAAGCATATTTACCTCCTTTGTCATTCCATGTAAAAATCCTAATGGACGAATCCTGCTGGATATTCCTGCTTAAGTCCCAGATCTCACCATTCACTTCAATCGACAGAGCATTCCTTGCCAGGCCTTCGCTTATGCTTTGCGCAATTGCCATCCCGGTTATACCAGCAGGATAATTCCTTGAAGAGCCATCGGGGAGGGTAATAATAATATCACTCATTTCAACCTACAATTTGAGGGCAAATATGCGACTTTTATATTCTTTACAATGCAAACTCGGACGGGTTACAGCTGAATCTGAATGCTGACGAAGACTCCAAAATTCCGACTGTTGGGAGAATTAAGGTAGCTCAGCCGATGGACAAAGTCTACACGCAGAAACCTAAAGATATTCTCAACGCCATAGCCCATTTCTATGTAAGGGTTAGTCGGGACCATCTGTCCCACATACTCTGTTGGGACACCTAAGCGTGTAGTTGAAGAAATCAAAGACTTGTTCGCATTGCGCATTCCGCCTACTATGATATTGGTGGTGGCAAGTATCCTCCATCTTAGTTTTTGAATAAGTGGTAAACGGTTTACGAACAGCCCTTCAAAATTTTGCCTGTATTGAAACGACACATAATGGTCACTGACAAATTCTCCAAAATTCATTAAATTAAATGTTATTGGAGCATACACTCGAGATTGATTGCCAAGGTGAACGCCTAACAGAGGGTAAGGCAAATTACTGAAGACGTTTTCACCTGTAAGATTCAAGTAGCCATTGCCCAGCGCTCCCATTTTTACTCTCTTGTAAACATTGAGCCTTACCTTATCATACTCGAAATCACCCAGGGCACTTTTAAAGCCATGCGTATACCGAACGGTGAAAACAGGCCAACGTCTCGACTCAAGCCCAATACGCTCCATGTCACTTTGAAGAAAGATTTGATCGCGTGCGTACCGTGATTCAAAGAAAACTTCGGTCGTCTTTAGGCTACTGGCAATAGGGGAATTAGTGATGTCCGATGGGTTGGTGTAATACCCAAAATCGTAGGTAGGATTAAAGTCATACTGACGCAAAACCACTTTCTGTTGGAATCCTTTAAACAACTCTCTGTCAAATGTCAATCGATATTCTGTATAATAAGCACTTCGGTCGAACCTGCCCCACCGGCTGGCAAAGACAAACAATGGAAACTCACCGAGGTAATCGTCATCAAGTCCTAACCTTCCTAAGTCACTTCGCACACGAAAGGAAAGGGTAGTCCATTGTTCTCGTGATAGTATCTTCTTGGCGAATGCCGAATATTTAAAACGAGTGTCATGGAACCCATAGGCAAGTTGCGCCCCATATTGCCACGTCCTGCTGAATTTGATATTGGTTTTGAACCCTGCCTGGAGTCTAATACCCTCATGAGTATTCCATGCTATCGCGCCAAGGTAAGGACCGACCCAAATTTTACCGGTCTTGTAATAGCCGTTGATAATCAGCTTAACGATGTCGACATAGGACTTCACTATTGGGATACTTTGAATAGTATCAATCATGTGATACACATTCTTTTCTGTCTCGCTTAAGGGTTCATGGCGCAGGCTGTCCCAGGTCTTGTCATCCTCTTCAAGGTTGGCCCCCTCCGCCACTACTACGGCGCGATCATAAAACGAAGGTTTCTTGGGCTGGTTGACAATGAAATTTTTGTTGCTTACGTAAAATTTGGCCAACAATCCCGCTGAATTTTTGGTGAGTTCACCTACATCAATCAGCACGCGGCTTCTGACTGGCAACCAAGCATCTCCTTCCACTTTTTCATATTCCTGTTGTATCTTAATCTTTTCAATAAAGTTAATATTGGCCTGGTTGCCCATGGTTGCATCAATCTGCTTGATAGCAAAATCCTCTTTAGTGATCCACATCGTGCCCTTGAATGCCAGCATCTGTGCACTCTTTGGGAAAAA
Organism: Cyclobacteriaceae bacterium; assembly: GCA_043779735.1. Taxonomy (GTDB): domain Bacteria; phylum Bacteroidota; class Bacteroidia; order Cytophagales; family Cyclobacteriaceae; genus ELB16-189. The sequence continues at coordinate 1,953 of JAYWDR010000372.1, forward strand.
ATCCAGGCGGTAACAAAAGTCTTTCCCCTTGAAGGCACTGTCCAGCAGCTCGTAATCATAGTATAACCGCCAGCCGTCTGCGATGGGAGACACCAGTTCTTTCTTTCCGAAGTTAAGCCAGTTCATGTAGAAGTTATAGTCCTGCAGCGATGAGCCAAGCAATTGTGTGATAAACGTAGCATCCTCTACACCTACTCCGTTCACTTTGGACTTTAGAATATACTCCTTCTTGAGCCGTGGATTATCACGGTAGTAGAATTTTGAAACACTTTCCGAAATAAACAATGGTAAAATTGGCTTACCGTCTTCCCCCGCCATGCGGTCCAGGCTATCCAACACTTGGGCAATCTTTTTCATTACTTTCTTCTGTCGCAACTTATCGGAAATATTATCGGCATCAATTTCCATCTTAGAATAAGTCTCGTACTCATAGGCGTTGAGTTTCCTCTTGTCGTTGCGGCCCTTATTCTTTATCACACCGCGGAGGATAGGAAAAGCCGGATTCTCACCTGCCTTTACCACCACTTCCTGTAACTTGGTCGTTTCTTCCAAGAGTTGGAAGTTGATGCTCTGCGTTATTCCTTTTTTGATGGCTTTAGCCCGGTTCTTATACCCGATGTAGGAGGCTATCAGAGAATCGGTGGGTTTGGAAGTCTTAATTTTGTACTTCCCATCAAAGTCAGTAGTCATTCCAATGGATGTACCCTTAAAAACCACATTTACAAAAGGTATTCCGTCACCTGTACTGGCATCTGTAACCTTGCCGGAAATAACTGTCTCCTGCGCCCTCAGAATAGTTGGCGCAATAACAAACAATAGAAATAATAGACGGATGAAATAATACCTTGAGAGTGTTCTCACAAATATTCTATGTGGGATGTTGATAAAAGTGAAAAACAAGGACTATGATTTTTTTACAGGACGATGGGCTCTTTCACACCAAGGTAGCGTGGCGAGGTTTTCAATACATATAAATCGAGGATCGCTTTTGCGCGTGCAAAATACTCCCTAACGGAGACCTTAGCGGAAGGTTCTTGTTGAGGTTCTTTGGAAACGATAGCCACCGCATCAATATTAAAATAGTGACTGATAAATAGAGCTCTATACGAGTGGAAGGGCTGGGTGATGATGGTGATGTGGTCCTGACCAAAGATCTCCTTACTTCTAATGACTGAGTCAAGGGTGCGTAAGCCTGCATAGTCAAGTGTGATTACCGAATCTGGTACCCCCAACTTCATCAATGCATTTTTCATTTCCATGGGCTCGTTATAGTATTTGGTTCGATTGTCTCCGCTCACAATAATATGACTAATTTTCTCCAGTTTATAGAGGTCCGCGGCCGCCGACATCCTATTGTCAAAAAAAGGATTGGGTAAGCCATTTGAGAGCCTGCTGCTGGTTCCAAGAACCAATCCTACTGGGTTGCTCGGTAATTGGTCATAGTCTGAAAAAATATTATCCTTCGTACTCTCCACCACCCACCAGTTAGCCAGAATGAGAAGCACAAAAGCAATTACCAGGAAATACATGCCAACTCGACCTACCCGTCTCCAGAACAACATATTGACATTTTATTAAAGCCGCGCAAAATTAATCAATTGACCTCAGAAACTCACGCTCCAGCAATTCCGCTCGTCTTACAATTTTTTTATACCATTCCAGCCTCAGCATTTCTTTTTCAACCTCGCTCAAACCCCAAGGCTGGTTCGTTTTGCGCAGCCTGGATAATACCGAATTCAAACAAATGGCTGCACTCACCGAAATATTCATGCTTTCCGTAAACCCAACCATCGGGATATGTACTTTCATGTCGGCCCTTTGAAGCGCATAACCGGAGGATCCCCGAAGTTCATTGCCCATGACAATGGCAAGCGGCTTATTTAACGCTATTTCTTCAATAGATACACCATCGGGCGATGGATCCGTCACAGCAATCCTGTACCCTTGTTCTTGCAGTTGATCGAAGCAATCCTTTGTATTATTTGTATTCTTCTTTCTATATCGGATAACATTTAGCCATTTGTCTGAGCCTTTTAAGACCTTTTTGTTTGTCATCCATTGGCTTGAGGTCTCAATGACATGAACATCCTGCAAGCCCAGGCATTCACATGTTCTCATCACCGCACTGGCGTTGTGAGATTGATAAATATCTTCCAGGACGATTGTAACATACCGAGTCCTGTGCAGTAACACACGATCGATGAATTCCTTCTTATGTTCAGAAACGAACTGACTAAAATGTTGAGTCAACAATTGATTTTGTTCTGAAATATTCACCACTATTTTGTCAGGTTTTCAGGTTCTCGATTAAAAGTAAGCACAATGAGTCAAAAGAGTCGTTGAGGTTGACCAGATTCTTAAAGTAAGGTCTGGCTAACGCAACAGCATTTGAGTTGATACCCATGGTCTTGATCTGGCAAGCCTGCATAGTATACCCAGCTCTACCCAATCAGCACGCTAAATAGGGGGTTTGGGCCTTGTTTCTCATGCTAAAATTCGTGAACTTTGATTTCATAATAGGGCCTTTGTTTTGCAGTCGACTGCCGGTTAGAATAGTTTTCTTATTTTTGCACCGGATTTTTTAAGCTATGGCAAGAGGTTTCTTCGTTTCAGTCGTATGTCTGTGTTTTTTTTCGGGCAAGGCCCAGACCTCCATGTCTCCTTTTTTGGCGGGCAGGACCGAGGAAAGAAATGATTTTGTCCGTTATTTTTCATATCCTGTTCAATTGCGTTCCTGGGAAATTCATGAGGACACATTGGATGCCTGGAAACGGTGGGAACTTGCTGAGAATTTTTCTTTTGGCATGGACCGAGGCAGTATCCCTATGATCAACGATTTACAGTCTCTCCATCCATATTTTCGCGACAAAGTATTGGACCTGATTCGTATCTGCCATTCAAAAGGGATTGAGCTAGCCATCGTTGAGTCCTATCGCACCCATACCAAGCAAAATGAATACAAATCCATGGGTCGCAAATACACACGGTTTGGCGCCGGTCGCTCCAAGCATCAATACGGCCTTGCGGTGGATATTGTCCCCATGATAGATACGGTTGCACAGTGGCACAATTACGCCCTTTGGAAAAAAATTGGCGTTGTCGGTGAACGCCTGGGCCTTCGCTGGGGTGGGCGCTGGCGTCACCCGTTCGATCCCGGGCACTTTGAATGGACAGCTGGTGTCGGCACGTATTACTTGTCACAAGGTATTTTTCCACCCGTGCCAAAGTCCGCACACTATCCATGCATCTCGGAAGATCTCAAAGAACTTCAACGCCATTGGAAAGCATGGGAAGGGGAACAGTCTGCAATGGCTCGCAAAGAACCTATTCACCTAAGCAGCAAGTTTATTTCGACTAAGCCAACATCACGTGGAGGTAGTGACTAAATCACGGCTGTCGGCTATAGGCCAGATCATCTTGGGCACCCGCTCCTAAAATTCTAAGATCAGTGTGCCCCCTCAATGTGGGTAGTTGCAATTTTCTTACGCTGAGATAAATAATTCTGGTAGTCTTGGGAATACGCCATTCTGTTTCTGACCACCTCCTCATACTGTCCCATTAGACCAATGACCAATTCTGCACCCTCACGCAAACCGTGGCGGCCACCATCATGTGCAGTAATATAGTCGGCAATCGCAGCATCTCTGACAAATTGCGTAAGCATGGCACTGCTGCTTCGGCTTACCAAAATACGCCCGCCACAAAGGTTGGCCACGGCAAGGTCGAGCACATCATCAAAAAAAAAGAGAACTTCTTCAGGCTTGCAACGCTCTACACTACAAAAGGAAGCAAATGTTTCGCCCTTGTTCTTCAACCCTGAATACACAAAATCAAAATTCTCCCGCTGCGCCAGCTGAATGGCGGAAGGATTGCTTTCTCCGGTGATGATGGCTGTTAGTGGCAAAGCACCATTTATTCGCCACAAGGCGTACCGAAGCAAATTGGTGCCCATAGCGTCCACTTCAGAGAAAATGCTGCCATCACTTCCCCGTTTCGTGCCATCGTTGAAGACGCCGTCCCAATCGAAAACAACAGCCTTTATTCTCTTTATTTTGTTGATAAAAGCAGAAGGAGGAGAAACAAACTCCCCTCCTCCCTGCTGAAATAATTTTATGACCTCTTCTCTCATTGTGCAAGATCTTGGATATCAATCATGCCCACAGGCTTGGTGCCATCCAGTACTAGAATGGTATCCACATGCTTTTGCTTGAAAATATCATTGGCAACGGTCAGGGCATCATTATGCTGAACAGAAATAGGATGACCGTAGGTAAAATCAGACATCCTCTTTTTCAGAATATCCTGACCTTCCTTCTGAAGCGCCCTGCGCATATCACCATCGGTGAAAATACCCTTCACATTTCCATCGTTGTCAGTAAGCGTAATGGCACCAAACCCGTATTCTGTCATCTTTACAATAGCCTCAGTTAAGCCTGTATTGATATTTACAACGGGATTCACGGGGCTTATTACATCCTTCACACGCATGGTTACCAACCGGGTGTGTTCTATGAACTGCTCGGTGCCCAGGGTGGTAAGGTTGTTATCGGTTAATCCCTTCATGATCTTCCAGGGAGCAGTGATGGTATGCACGCCTGTGCTGATAGCATTCCGAATATGTTCTGCGCTCCTCACCGAGGAGAACATGACCTTGGTATTATATCCATAGTGATCTACTGCGAAAACACATTGCGATACAAGGTCAAGTGCATCATGACCCTGGTCTTGCAAGCGACCGACCAATGGACAAACATAACTGGCGCCGGCTTTCATTGCCATGTAAGCCTGTTGTAGAGTGTAGATCAGGTGCACATTCACCAGGAGGTTTTCATCCCTCAAAAGCTTGCAGGCACGTACGCCTTCCAGCGATACGGGTATTTTAAACACCGTTCTTTTAGGATCGAGCCCAAGCTTTAGCTGACGTTGTGCTTCTTTCACAACCTCTTCCGCCGTAGTGCCAAGTGCTTCGATCTGAAGTACCGGCACCATTTTGCTGAGCTTCACGATAAGTGAATCAACATCAGTCACTCCTCCACGGTGCATGAAGGTGGGGGTTGTGGTAAGGCCGTCCAGGAAGCCTAACTTAAAGGCGTCTTCTATTTCTTTGAGGTCTGCTGAGTCGAGATATAATTCCATGGTTTGCTGTTGGGTTAGGCTAAAACAAGTTGTTTCTGACGATATTTAACTTCTACGGCGTGAATTTCAAGGATTGGTTTCAAAAATTCTTCCAGATCATACACACACAGTTGACTGGCAGCGTCGCATAACGCCTTCTCGGGCTCAGGGTGTGTCTCTATAAAAACGCCATCAACGCCTGCTGCCACACCGGCGCGTGAAAGAACGGGAAGAAACTCACGGGCACCACCCTTCGCATCGGCGCTGGGAATTCCATACTTACGGATGCTATGTGTGATATCAAAGACTACCGGATAGCCAATATTGTTCAAATAGTAAAAACTGCGCGGATCCACCACCAGATCATTATATCCAAATGTGAAGCCCCGCTCAGTAAGTATGATTTTATCATTGCCTGCTTCTTCGATTTTCTTAACTGGATGCTTCATGTTTTCAGGAGCCAGGAACTGGCCGTGCTTGACGTTAACGACACGGCCCGTTTTTGCTGCCGCTACCACCAGGGTAGTCTGCATACAGAGGTACGCAGGAATTTGGAGAACATCCACTACGTCTCCAGCTGCCTTGGCTTGATCAGGATAGTGTATGTCTGTCAACAAAGGAAATCCGAACTGTTCCTTAATCTTCGCCAACATTTTCAAACCCTTGTCGAGACCAGGGCCGTCATAATATTTGGCTGAACTGCGGTTGTCCTTTTGAAAAGATGACTTGTATATTATGGGTACGTGAAGCCTCTCGGAAACTTCCTTTAGTTTTTCTGCGGTCTTCATCATGATCAATTCATCTTCAATCACGCAAGGGCCTGAAATAACAAATAGTTCATTCGTGCCACATGAAATATTTCCCACCATTACAATTTTCTTCTTCATAGTGCTTCTTTTAAAGTCTTTTGAATAATTCTTTTACGGCATCAAGGGTAATCTTGGTTTTCCAATCAGTGCCAATCGCGTGATTCCACATGTGTTCCAACCTGATTGACACATTCGCCATGGCTGTTATGGTCTCATCGCTCCATGATTTGGAAAGGCCTTTTGGCAACTGAATAGTATGCTTCCGCATCATCACACCAAACTCTTTCACTCCTTCCGGGTAATAGTCTCCAAGGTGTTGAAAGGCAATACAATTGGCATAACAATGCTTTTCCCCGAGAATTTTGGAAAGTCCGTAGGATAAGGCGTGAACGATACCAACTTCCGAATACGTGAGGCTCAATCCACCCATCAGCGAAGCAACCATCAGCTTCTCATCATTTTCATTTGTCTGGCCTGATTTTTCGCCCAAATAAATCTCGCGGCACAAAGCCAGAGCTTGATCTCCATATGCCGTACTATAGGTATTGTTCAATATCCCATCACGTGATTCAATGCAATGGATGTACGTATCCATGCCAGTGAAAAACCATTTGTCGCGAGGTACACTGGCAATTAAGTCAGGATCCAACACCACCTGGTTAAAAACAGTCCACTCACATTTTAAGCCTAATTTCTTTTCTGGCCCGGTGAGTACGGCGGTCATCGAGACTTCTGCACCTGTTCCAGAGATCGTGGGAACCCCGATGTGATAGACGCCAGGATTCTTGATCAGGTTGAGACCCTGGTATTTCGTAGATGATCCTTCGTTGGTAAACATCAGCGACACAGCCTTCGCGATATCCATGATGCTTCCTCCACCAATACCGATCACCACAGCTGGAATTCCCTTTTCATTCTTTACACTATCTCGCAGCGCATCAATTTGTTTTGTGCTGGGCTCTTCAGTATCCACATCGATGAACCTGACGATGTCATTTTTTTGTAAGGGTATTCTTTTCTCCAGTTCCTTTCCCTTAAAATACTGATCAACCAGGTAAAGCATGAAGCCATCATTTTCCCTGCGCTTCGCTTCGGCAATTGTGCCCAACTGAGAAAAGCTGCCTCTTCCGTAAATTGTTTTCTCTATGCCTTTGAAATTCTTATGCATAGGCTTTTATCGCAAGGGCCCTTTCAACAGAAGACTTTATCTTGCCTGAAAGCTCCTCGACTTCCGCTTCTGTCCAAGTACACCGAATGCCGAATGAAATCAGTCTCCCAATAACCTCCTGCGACTTTGGCAAGTGAAGTTTTAGGTAGTCTTGCGGCTTTTGATAATGATGTACTGGCAGCGGGGCCGCAGATTTCAACTCCTTCAGATGGTCCCACTGATTGATGAAGTGATACATGTTAATATACCAGTAATTAAACCCTCCTACTCCGTCTTTGGTGAGAGTGTCTACTACTTTCTTAGCAGCGTCAGTATTGGGCAAAAACAGATTGAGGAAAGTGGCCGAGTCACCTGAAGCATCTGGTATCTCAGCAAAGCTTACGCCGGGGACACTGCTAAGTCGATCCATCATCAGCTTCTTGTTTTTGCGATTGACAGTCCGGATATGAGGGACCTTACGGGTCTGTGCCGCTCCTATGGCCGCGTGCAGTTCGCTGATTCGATAATTGAAGCCAATGATGGGATGGTGTTCCATGCCGCGGGCCGCACCAACGTGATCGTGCCCATGGTCACTGTAACTGTCAGCCAGTTTATAACAGCGTTCATCATTCGTTACAAATACCCCGCCTTCGCCTGCCGTAGCAATTTTGAAAAAGTCAAATGAATAGCAACCAGTCTTGCCAAACAATCCCACTGAAGTGCCGTGGTAGGAAGCACTGAAAGCCTGGCCAGCATCTTCGATTAACACCAAATTGTGTTCTTTCGACACTTTCAGGATATCATCCATGTTGGCCATTTGACCACACATGTGCACGAGCATAATGGCCTTCGTTTTCGCGGTGACTACCTTGCGAATTCCTTCAGCACTGAGGCATAAGGTCTCATCGATTTCCGCGAAGACCGGAATGCCTCCGGAAAAAATGACAGCCTCAATAGAAGCGATGTACGTGAAGGGCGGCACAATTACTTCGTCTCCCGAACCAATGCCTGCTGCTGCGAGCGCACACGAAACTGCCGTAGAGCCGCTCGACACTGCATGGGCATATTTGGCCCCTGTGATCCTTTTTACTTCATTCTCAAAATCCAGCGCTTTCCAACGGTTCTTGCGTTGAGTCTCGTGGTTGTACCGGAAAAGCACGCCCGTTTCCAGCACTTCGTCTATTTCCCTCTTCTCCTCGCTTCCAAAAAGCTCACTTCCAGGCATATTTTCAATATTTAAGGCTGCAAAGATAAATAAATAATGAATTCTATCCGGGATAAATCGGGCATGGCCAGGGACGTACATCGTCGCTATTTTTAGAACCTGCGTTTGTAGTTTGTCTCAGTAATAATTTCCTCCTTTGCTGATCCAAAAAATTACATAATACATATTTAACCTATGAAAAAAATCATTCCAATCGTTAGCGTTTTGGTACTTGTCCTCTGTGCCGGATTGAAAGCGCAGACCAAGCTGATAGAAAAGATTTCACAAAAGGACAACCAGATTGTAATTCCTTATGAGAAGTATGTTTTGGCCAATGGTCTCACGCTGATTGTGCATGAGGATCATAGTGATCCTGTGGTGCATGTAGACATCACCTATCACGTCGGCTCAGCCCGTGAAGAGATTGGTAAATCCGGCTTTGCTCATTTCTTTGAACACATGATGTTTCAGGGAAGTGACAATGTGGGAGATGAACAACATTTTAAGATCGTGACCGAATCAGGGGGTACGCTGAACGGCTCCACGAGCCGGGATCGCACAAACTATTATGAAACTGTCCCAAACAACCAGCTGGAGAAGATGCTTTGGCTGGAGGCAGACCGAATGGGATTTTTGCTTGACGCTGTTACTCAGAAAAAGTTTGAAGTGCAGCGTGAAACGGTAAAGAATGAAAGAGGACAGAACTATGATAACCGTCCTTACGGATTGGCGGGTGAAGTAATCTCCAAGAGTCTGTATCCCTATGGCCATCCTTACTCGTGGCTCACCATTGGATATATAGAGGAACTCAACAGGGTCAATGTAAATGACCTGAAGAATTTCTTCCTTCGGTGGTACGGTCCGAATAACGCTACCCTGACCGTTGGGGGCGACATTAAGACAGAAGATGTGGTCAAGTTGGTTGAAAAGTATTTTAGTTCCATTCCCAAAGGACCCGATGTAAAGAATATGGTCTTGGCTGCTCCAGTGTTGGAAGGAGATCGGTATGTTACCTTGGTGGACAATTATGCCAGACTTCCCCAATTGTCGATCACGTTTCCATCGATACCCCACTACCATCCCGATGAAGCTTCACTGGATTGCCTAGCAGAAATCTTAGGGCAAGGCAAGAATTCCGTCTTCTACCAGGAAATAGTGAAGGGGCAAAAAGCGTTGAGCGCAAATGCGTTTAACGGTACCAGTGAGTTGGGCGGGGAATTCAGATTTAGCATAACGCCCGCTCCTGGAGTTTCCTTAACGGATTCCAAGAAACTTATTGACGATGCCATCAAGGCGTTTGAAGCGCGTGGTGTGAAAGATGAGGACATAGCCCGGTTTACCGGGTCCCAGGAAGCAAATCTTATTAATGGCCTTCAAAGTGTGGCTGGAAAGGTGAGTCAGCTGGCTGCTTACCAAACCTACAAAGGCAATCCAAACATGATTGCCAGCGAATTGAAGGCGTATACACTAGTAACAAAAGAAGATGTTATGCGTGTTTACAATCAGTATATCAAAGGCAAACCCTCAGTTATCCTAAGCATTGCTACCAAAGCCCAGGAAAGCAATGTGGCCGCAACAGCCAATTATCTTGTTAACACGGCCAGCTATAAGGCCCCAGATTACGGTTACGCTG
>JAYWDR010000373.1:0-4306 GCA_043779735.1 Cyclobacteriaceae bacterium
GATACCTGAAAGATCATCGAATGCGGGTGGCGGCGCCTGTCTTTCTCTATCTTTTTTCCTTCTTTCGTGAACAATCAATTTATTAAGCTCCGAAAGCAATACCTGCTCGTCGATCTTCAGTTGTTGACTTGTCTCCTGCAAATACACTGACCGCTTCACCGGGTCTGGGATTAAAGAGATGCTCCCTACGATTTCCTTGATAGATTCCGCACGTCGAATGGGATCATTTCCTGCCTCCGATGCGTACAAGTCAGACTTAAACGAAATAAAGTCCTGCGCTTTCTCTGCGAGGTACTTTTGAAAGGCCGTAGTACCTACTTTTTTTGAATAACTGTCGGGATCTTCACTGTCGGGAAGGAGCACAACACGAACATTCAGTCCACCCTTCAAGATTAAATCGATTCCACGGAGGGCCGCCTTGATGCCGGCAGAATCACCATCAAAAAGAACAGTTACATTTTCAGTAAAGCGTCGTATCAACTTGATCTGCTCTTCCGTAAGGGCGGTACCTGAAGAGGCTACAACATTCTCCACATCAGACTGATGCATGGAGATGACATCGGTGTACCCTTCCACCAAGTAGCAGATGTCCTTCTGTCGGATGGCATTCTTTGCCTGGGACAATCCATAGAGCACATTGCTCTTGTGATATATCTCTGTCTCAGGCGAATTGATGTACTTGGGCTGGTTCCCATGCCTGCTTGCCTTCGCTAAGCGCTCCGACGAAGCAAGGCCGGCAGGCAAGCTTTCTTTACCCAACATCCGCGCCCCAAAGGCAATCACTTTTCCAGAGAGATTCTGTACAGGAAAAATTACACGTCCTCGAAAGCGGTCATAGGTTCTCCCCTCTTCGTTCTTTACAATGAGTCCAGTTTTCTCCAGCAATTCTTTGCTATAGTTCTTCCTGATAGCCTCATCACTCAGGTTATTCCAGCCCTCCAACGCGTAGCCCAATTCGAACTTCTCAATCGAGCGATCATTGAAACCCCGCTCCCTGAAATAGCTGAGGCCAATGCTTTTACCCTCCTCAGTATTAACAAGGTTTTCCTTGTAGTAGTCTTTTGCAAAATTCATAAGAATGTAAAGACCTTCCCGCTCACTTTGCTGCTCGCGAAGTTCTTCCGACTGGACGTTCTCCTTAATCTCTACCCCGTACTTCTTGGCCAGGAACCGTATGGCTTCCGTATAGCTCATTCCTTCGTGCTCCATCACAAAAGTGATAGCATCTCCGCCCTTGCCACTGCTGAAGTCTTTGAAAATACCTTTGCCTGGGACGACAAAAAAAGAAGCGGTTTTTTCGTTGTTAAAAGGACTCAGCGCCTTATAGTTCATGCCCGACTTCTTAAGAGAGACAAAATCGCTTATCACATCCACGATGTCGAGGCGGCTTTTTACTTCTTCTATGGTTTCCCGGCTAATCAAGGCGTACGATCTAATTTAAATAAAAGACGAACAATTGGGCTTTAAAGATAGTTATTCGCTAGCCATTTGGCATTGGGTACTTATAGCCATAGGAGAAATTAGATAGAGGGTTTCCCTGGGACAAAATAGTTGTCAGATGCTACCCGATAGCTTCAGAACTTGACACCTTATCACTAAATTCGCGCTTTAACGAAAATGAGCTTAACAAAAGATGACATTCTGAAGGCTTTGTCCACGGTCAATGACCCGGACCTGAAGCGCGACCTGGTGACTCTCAACATGATCCGTGATATTGAGGTCGACGACCTTCAGGTGAGTTTTACCGTGGTACTGACTACGCCAGCATGCCCCCTGAAAGAAATGATCAGACGAGACTGCGAAACAGCCATCCGAAAAGTTGCTGGCAACGATGCAGTCATGAACATTACCATGACCTCTTCTGTGACAACTCAACGAGACAACACGCCGTTGTTGCCTGGCGTAAAGAATATTATTGCCATTGCTTCTGGCAAAGGTGGAGTCGGCAAATCAACAGTCACCAGCAACCTCGCCGTAGCACTGGCTCAAGTGGGCGCTAAAGTCGGATTGATTGACGCGGATATTTTCGGGCCCTCCATCCCGGTAATGTTTAATTGTGAACGCGAGCAACCAGAAGTAAAAGTGATAAAGGAAAAAAACTTCATCCTTCCCCTGGAGCGGTACGGTGTCAAACTAATGTCAATTGGTTTTCTCGCACCTCCGGAAAGCGCGGTGGTGTGGAGAGGACCTATGGCCAGTTCAGCGTTGAAGCAATTCATCGGAGATACCATCTGGGGGGAACTGGATTATTTGTTCATCGATCTTCCGCCTGGCACCAGCGACATTCATCTTACACTGGTCCAAACTGTGCCGGTGACAGGTGCAGTCATCGTCACTACACCTCAGAAGGTAGCGCTGGCAGATGCGACCAAGGGCCTGGCGATGTTCAAGCAGCCTCAAATCAATGTGCCCATACTCGGCATCGTGGAGAACATGGCCTACTTCACACCTGCCGAACTACCCGACAACAAATACTACATCTTTGGAAAAGATGGCGGCAAGAACCTGGCAGAAAAATTCGACGTTCCATTCCTGGGACAAATACCCCTGGTGCAAAGCATTCGTGAAAGCGGCGATAGCGGACTCCCTGCCGTGATGAAAGAAGGAATTACTGCCAAAGCATTCACGGACCTTGCCGAAGGGCTCGCAAGGCAAATTGCCATTAGAAATGCTACCTTTGCTGATACCAAGAAAGTTGAGATGACCGCATGATCCTTGACGCACAGTTGAAATCCGATGAACTTACCCGACGAATTGAATCTTCGCTCGATAGCATACGCCCCTACCTCGAAGCCGACGGCGGCAATGTACGGGTGCTGGAAGTAACTGGCGACAACGTCGTAAGGCTTGAATTTTTGGGTAATTGTGTAACCTGCCCCATGTCAACCATGACCTTCAAAGCGGGCGTTGAGGAGGCCATCCGGAAGTCAGTGCCCGAGGTCAAGTCTATTGAAATAGTTAATTTACCCTCCATTTAAGGTTACTCCAGGACTTTCTAAAGGAATTCAGTACAGATAACTGATGTGGTTCGCTAAACGAGCGCAGAGAATCTGACTCTAATTACATTGATGATTTTAGACTGATGGTTCGTCCACACACCCTCCTCTTTTCCCTGATAGGCCTATCAGTTCCTTTATTGCCGCTGCCAGTTCATGCGCAAGACAAGTGCGGAACGGTGGAGTATGAAAAAATGCTTCACCAAAAAAAACTACCAACCGAAACGGAGACACAGTTCGAGCAGTGGATGCAAAAACGAATCCGGGATAACAAGCTTAGAAGTTTCCAGACACAGGGTATCCAAACAAGCACGTATACCATTCCTGTTGTAGTGCACGTAATTCACAATGGCGTAGGTGATGTTACAAACATTTCAGACGTACAAATTCTTTCCCAAATTCAGGTAATGAATGACGACTACAAGAGATTGAATGCAGACCAAACCAATACCCCTTCTGAATTTCTTCCTTTTGTAAGCAGCATAGACGTACAATTCGTATTGGCCAAACAAAACCCTGAAGGGATTGCTTCGAGCGGTATCACACGTACACAGGGAACCAAAACCTCCTGGTCAATGAGCGATAATTCTGAGTTCAAGGCGTTAAATTATTGGCCTGCTGAAAATTATTTAAACATATGGGTTGTTAACATGACGCCTCCATTAATTGGTTATGCGCAATTGCCAATTTCTGGCGTATTGCCCGGGTTAGAGACTGCCTCCCAGGACCGACTCACAGACGGTGTAGCCATTCATTACAGGGTCTTTGGTGCTGGCAGTTTTAATCTTGATCCCAAGTACAACAAAGGTCGAACAGCTACTCACGAAATCGGGCATTTCTTTGGACTACGCCATATCTGGGGTGATGCTACATGCGCCACAGATTATGTCGCTGACACCCCATTTCAAGACTCCTCTACGACTAATTGTCCAACAAATCCACAGGCTTCCTGTGATCCAAGTCCAATCAAGCCTCACAAAATGTTTCAAAACTATCTCGACTACACAGACGACGCCTGCATGAACTTTTTTTCACAGGGGCAGGTTGACCGCATGTCGGTAATTTTGCAGAATAGTCCACGTCGGTTAAGTCTTCTTACTTCACCTGGAGCCACGGATCCAGTGCCAGTGGCTGATGATTTAGGCATCGTGCAGATTATGAATCCGCATAGTTCGTTATGTAACTACCCCGTGACACCACAGATCGAAGTGCGCAACTATGGAAACAATATGGTTAATTCAGCTCAAGTAGTAGTATCGGTGAATGGCATCCCACAATCACCCGCAAACTTTCCATCACTTAGTCTAAAT
>JAYWDR010000374.1:0-4302 GCA_043779735.1 Cyclobacteriaceae bacterium
TGAATTCCCTTACCCGAGTGAATGTGGGCATTACCTCCCAGGATATCCTCAGCACTACCTCCATAGATGTGGGGTACACCTTTGACATCAATGAGAGGACAGGCTTTTTGCGCGCCGGGTTTAGTTACCAGGGGCTATTCCCTATTCTGGACTTTTCATTTACACAGGCTAACCGATCTTCGAACAAGGGTGATTTCAAGTTCTACCTGATAGATACCCTTCAAAAAGTTCCTTTGAAGCTGCGAGTGGACTCAACGTATCGAAATATTAAATTCGGTTGGAGTGAAAAAACCATCGAGACGGGTTTTCGCGTGCCGCTGGTTACCACTACTTCAAAGTATGTTGGTAATATTACTTTCTTGAACTATGTAGGATATACGCAGGTTACAGGATTTACTAACGGCATTAACAACAGCCGGTACATACCTGCCGTCGCACGAAGTGGGCCGTCAACACCCCCGACACCATCTCCCTCAGATGGGGGTTATTTCTTCAGCGACTATCTGAGTAACGGATCCTTATACTACAATCATTTCGGCCTGTCGACCTACCGCTTGTTGAAGAGGAGCAGACGGGATATCAACAGCACGTGGGGCCAGGTGATAGACCTGGATTATTATTCAACGCCTTATGGTGGCAATTTTTCCGGAGGTCAGTTTTCTGTTACAGGAACTGCGTTCATCCCAGGGCTGTTGAAGCATCACTCCATCTGGGGTTATTGGGCCTACCAACATTCGGAGATTGAAAACCAGATCAACAACTATACATTTAGAAATCAAGTACCTCTGCCTCGTGGACAATCCGTGTATCTTTTCAAGGACTTCTACTCCATGTCCGCTAATTATACCTTACCGATTTGGTATCCAGATGTGGCCGCTGGGCCCTTGCTGAATTTTCAACGGGTGCGGGCGAATTTCTTCTATGACTATGGTTATGGAAGAGGCATCCGTCAAAGCTCCTCATTCCTTCAGTCCTATTCTTCCGTAGGGGCTGAAGTCAAAATTGATATTAATGTGATGCGGTTTCTCCCTCAATTCAATGTTGGTTTTCGCTATACCTATGGCCTAAATCCAACAGTCACCAGATTCGAAGTGCTGATCGGCAGTTTCAATTTCTAGCTTTTTGGAAAGTAGCTACCGGCGCTTGAAAATCCCTCCAATACGCCTATTTTTGAGTTATCAAATAACAAAGCATGGCAGAAATTATCCGGATGCCGAAGATGAGCGATACGATGACCGAAGGGGTAATCGCTAAGTGGCACAAAAAAGTTGGTGATACGGTGAAGTCAGGAGAATTGATGGCTGAAATTGAGACTGACAAGGCCACCATGGACTACGAGTCATTTGGTGCGGGCGTAATCCTGCATCTGGGCGCCAAGCAAGGTGAGGCCGTAAAGATCAATGATGTATTGGCTATTGTTGGTAAGCAGGGAGAGGACTTCAGCGCACTCTTAGCAACAGCTCAATCCACTGCTTCGGCGGGAGGCAAGAGCGAAGTTGCGAAAGCAGAACCCGCGGTAGCTGTGGTTACTGCCAAATCAGAATCGATTGACACTACGGGCATCAAAGCGGAAATTGTCCTGATGCCTAAGATGAGTGATACGATGACTGAGGGTGTGATTGCTAAATGGCATAAAAAAGTAGGGGATTTGGTGAAGTCTGGGGAACTGTTGGCTGAAATTGAAACCGACAAAGCCACCATGGAATATGAATCATACCACAATGGGACCTTATTGCACATAGGCGCCAAAGAAAAAGACGGGGTAGCGGTGAATGGCGTGCTGGCTATCATAGGTGAAAAGAACGCTGATTGGCAGAAGCTGTTAAAAGCACACCAGATGAAGGGCCTCGCCTCTAAGAGTGAGGAGTCTGTTGCAGCAGCAGCGGCAAGTCAGTCAACTCCTGCGCCATCAGCAACCTCTGCGGAGCGAGGAGGAAATTCTAATGGACGCATGAAAGCATCTCCCCTGGCGAAGAAGATGGCTAAAGACCTTGGGTATGATATTTCAAAGGTAGCAGGGTCCGGTGATCATGGGCGGGTAACAAAGAGGGATATTGAGAATTTCAAACCCTCTGCAATGGCCGCTGCAGGAGCCTCCGCAAAGGGGACACAGTCGTTTGTTTTACCTGCGGTGGTAGGCACGGAAAGTTTTGAAGAAGTACCGGTTTCGCAAATGCGCAAGACCATTGCAAGAAGACTTGCCGAAAGCAAATTTTCAGCACCTCACTTTTATTTGACCATGGAGATCAACATGGACAAAGCAGTAGAAGCGCGCAAGAGCATGAACGAGGTTGCGCCGGTAAAAATTTCCTTCAATGATATTGTGATCAAGGCAGTGGCAGCGGCACTTCGACAGAACCCCGATGTGAACGTAAGCTGGCTGGGAGATAAGATGAGAAAGAACCATCATATCCATATCGGGGTGGCAGTGGCCGTGCCGGATGGATTGTTGGTGCCAGTAGTGCGATTTGCGGATAACAAGTCGCTTTCGCACATCGCTGTCGAAGTGAAGGAATTGGCACAGAAGGCTCATGACAAGAAATTACAGCCCAGTGAATGGGAGGGTAGCACTTTCACGATCTCCAACCTGGGTATGTTTGGCATTGAAGATTTTACGGCCATAATCAATCCACCCGACGCGTGTATTCTCGCTATAGGCGGAATTAAGCAGACCGCCATAGTCAAAAATGGTCAACTGGTTCCGGGCAGTGTCATGAAAGTTACCATGTCTTGTGACCATCGCGCAGTGGATGGCGCAGTCGGAGCGGCCTTCCTGAAAACTTTGAAAGGCCTGCTCGAGGACCCCGTCCGGATATTGATTTAAAACGCCGCTACTTTTGTCTATCGCAACCATACATGCTACCACTATTCTTGCCGTGCAGCACAACGGGCAAGTGGCTATTGGTGGGGATGGCCAGGCAACTCTGGGTAATACTATTGCCAAAAGCAATGTGAGGAAAATCAGAAAGCTGCAAGAGGGCAAGATACTGGTGGGTTTTGCGGGTTCTACGGCTGATGCTTTTACGCTGCTGGACAGGTTTGATGAAAAACTAAATGCTTATGGAGGCAACATGAAGCGGGCGGCAATCGAGTTGGCTAAAGATTGGCGCATGGATCGTGTGCTTCGAAGGCTGGAGGCCATGTTGATCACGGTGAACAAAGATGAAATATTAATGCTGTCGGGAACGGGAGATGTTATTGAGCCAGACCAGCAAGTGGCCGCCATTGGCTCCGGAGCTATGTATGCTCAATCCGCCGCATTGGCTATGAAGAAATTCGCACCACAAATGAGCGCTGAGGAAATTGTCCGTGAAAGCCTGCACATTGCAGCTGATATTTGTATTTACACCAACCACAATCTCGTTGTAGAGAAGTTGTAATCGAAGTTGTGGGGTCGGCTCCTGGTTGTATTGGTTAATTGATTTTAGTCCCCGTCAGGATATGCCTGCTCTGAAAGAGAGTTAGCTTCCCTATTTCTCCTTTGTCATTTTTGGCAAATTGAGCGGTGTAAGAATTCTTGAACTGACCGTTTCGCGGTAAGTTTTGCCTTCCACGCTTGAAACGATTACGCCAAGCAAGCCCATGCCGCGGTTCGAGTTTTTCTTCGGTATAATCAATGTATGGATTTTCCTGGTCAGCAGGCTGCATGTTGTCAGGCAACCTGGGCAGACCAGAATGGGCGGTAGCCAAATCCAGTAAAGTGATAGCCTTTCCGTTCCGCGAAGGGACCTTCACCCCGGTGGGTAGAAATCTTTGTGCTGGGTCAGTAAGAGAAACCTTGCCCTCCACAGCCTGTTGTTCCAGAAGAATATTGGTGAACGTTTTAGTGATGGAACCAATTTCAAACAAGGTCTTCGAATTTACAGGGCTCTGAGCCGCAACATCTGCATATCCTTTGAAAAAGTATTGGGTCTTTCCGTTTTCGTATACTCCAATAACGATACCTGGAGTTTCATTAGCATCCACGCGCGCGCGCGCCAACGCTTCCACAATTTGCGCAGATACGATCGAAGGCAGAATCCAAAGTAGTATGGTGAAGAGGAGTGATGTAGGTTTCATGGGACAGGTGGTTGTCATTTGGATTTCATAGATCGCATAGTCAGGCCTCCTCGATGGCCTTGAGGATAATTCCGCAGCTCTCCATGATTTCTGATGTTGAGATCGTCAGGGGTGGAGCAAGCCTCATGCTATGGGGGTGGGATAGGAACCAATAGCAAATCACGCCGTGTTCCTTGGCGAAGTTGACAATCTTGGTGACACGCTCTTCAGAATCAAAATCAATCGCGAACATGAGCCCGATTC
>JAYWDR010000375.1:0-4300 GCA_043779735.1 Cyclobacteriaceae bacterium
CAGAAACTGAGAATCGTTAGCTGATGCGTGTCAAGTAGAGTAGGCTGAGAATAGCTTGATTTCATGTGGTCAAGACGGAATCGTATGTGAAAGTGTATGCAAGAAACACAGCTCAACTTGATACTTCCACTTTTTTAGCTAAAGCAACCGCTCCAATTCCTTATTGACGAGTTCCCAGTCCTCATTGGTTATTTTATGGAAAGATGCTCGAGATGGATGATTTATTCCAAATACCGGTATTCCTTTATATTGCCCTCCAAGTAGCAAAGCCTTATTGGAATTCGCCTTCGTTAAAATTACCTGTTTCATATCACTCAAACTCTTGAATGCTCCGAATGATTCAGCCAAAATATTTTGTGGCTGAATTTTGTCAATAATTTTATTTAAACAAATTCTGCAGTAAGCTATAATTTCCTCCTTTGCTGAAAAAGCATTTAAAGTCGCTAAATCTGGAGTTCGAAAAAATATTCTGTTTGTTTTTACAGAGTTAGTAAGTACTTGATTCAATTTTTCTCCGGAGAAAATTTTATCTCGCATTATGTTGGCCATTAGATATCTTCTTTTAGGTTCAGGATCAACATATTCGTGAATCTTTGGAATATGATATAAACCCGGCTGCCCAATTTGTCCTCCAGGATTGTCTCCTATTATCATCAATCTCGGCCCATAGCTCAATGGGGAATAAAATATTGAAAATTCAAGCGGTTTATTGTTGAAATGGTAACGCGCCTCCATTACATCTTCAATAAGGGAAATCCCCCAATTGTCTAATTCTTCCACTTAATGAGTTGATTTTATCTTAAACTGAGATTTTTTGCTTCGAACTATAAGACAATTTTAGAATCCTTAGTGCTTATTCTTAACATTTCGCTCACCAAGTCTTTTGTAATTTTCATTACATCCTCCTTTAATGTGCCGTCAACTATTTTAAGAAAAGTCTCGTTGTTCCAATCCATTATGTCAAAGTTTCTCCACCATGGCCAGGCTTTTGTAGAAGAATATCGAGTCTACCCCCCTCTAAATAATTATCGTCAATACTTCCGGCATATTTCTCCTTGGTAACTTTTGCATTGTTGAAGTCGAAATCAAGAATGTTCATTTTTTGTAGAAAAAGCTCAAGAAAAATTGAGCCTTGCCCATGACTCCCCTTCGGATCTAAAAATTCAGCTAACAATGCTGAATGTGTTCGAGTCTCATTGGTGGATAAATTCAATATTTGGAATACATTAAAATTCTCACCTGTCGCCTCGACCACCTTCTCATAGACCCTTCCAATTGCTGCAACATTTTGGATAATACTCTTTACTAAATGAGTCATAGGGAACAGTGGGAAACCTTAAGAAAGATAAGCATTTATTTTTGCATTGGATTATATAAAAGACAATCCAAATGAGATTTGAAGGGCCTCAGACATCCCTTGTCCTACTCCCCCTGTAGTTTTGAAATATAAACTCAGGGCCATGAAAACAGTTCAAGATTTCCCCACAGAACAGGGAAAATTTAAGATCGATCGTCAATTATCCCAAGTAAGGGTCGCAGACCTCTTTGATACATTCGATCACAGAATGAATGTCCGGCGAATCTATTTCGCTTGTTTTCACACTTTACCAAATTGCAGAAGCATCAATAGTATTGACTGCAACAGGCTTTCAAAGTGGATCGAAAACTCTTCATCATATCCCGTTATATTAAAATGCTCGGATGAAGATTACAGTCGAAAGAAGAATAAGCTTTTATATAACAATATCCTGTATCTGCTCCCTGAAGCATTACTCTTGTACCTTAATTTCGAAAGGGACAGCGCTGAAATATTCTTTTCAGATGGAGAAGAAAGAGCTCAAATTCTATTTGAGTCAGTAAGAAGGTTTTTGAAAAGATCCACAGGCTTACATATAAATTTAATTGTAACCGATCGAGAGGGTCTTTCACTAAATGATCTCAAAAGTAAGAAATTGGTATTGCAATTGAATGAGAACTATAATGATGACCTTATTGCGCTGCACCCTTACCTCGTCAAGGAATTGATAAAAGATAATTCAAATGGACTGGTTCTTTTTCACGGCGAGCCGGGCACAGGCAAGTCCACCTATATCCGATATCTCGCAGGCTTTCTTAAAAAGAAGGTAATATTCCTTTCTCCTCGCTTGGCTAAAAATCTTGATGATCCAGGCTTTGCAAGGCTATTGACGGAAAATCCGAATTCCATCGTCATTATCGAAGACGCTGAAGATTTACTCATCTCCAGGGATACTTCGCAAAATTCAGGTATATCAACGCTACTCAATCTCACCGACGGACTGCTGGGTACCAGTATGAGCATTCAATTCATATGTACCTTCAATACCCCTGTCACCAATATTGACAAGGCCCTGCTTCGCAAGGGAAGGCTCCTCGCGCTTTATAAATTTGGCCCTCTTTCTGTCGAAAAATCAAGAGCACTGCTAATGAAACTCGGCATTGTTGACTTCATGGTAACGCAGCCCATGACCCTGGCAGAAATCTACAACGTTGAAAAGCCAGCCTTTCAGCTGGAACCAAAGAGAAGATCCATTGGATTTAATGCTTGTGTAGCCTAAAGATTGGAAATTAACACCTACGCCACATTTTGTCGTAGGCAACAGGTAGATTTGTTGAAAGATTAGCACCATGTCAAAACGTATTTTCTATCTGCGCTATTCCCTTATAATCAAGCGCCTGCAAAAAACACCAGCAACCTTTACTGAAATCAGCGAATTCCTAAGTCGAGAAGCTGAACTTCAGGACTTCTCCATTGAAATCACCAAGCGAACTTTTCAACGCGATCTGGATGAAATACGATCTCTGTTTAATGTGGATATTGAATATGACTTTTCAAGGAAGGTCTATGCCATTTCAGAAGAATCACAAAATGCTACGAATCACCGTATGCTTGAGGCCTTTGATATGTTCAATGCGCTGAATATTACAGATGACCTCTCCAACTACGTTTACTTCGAGAATCGTAAACCAAAAGGAACAGAGAATTTCTATGGACTGCTGCATGCTGCCAAGAACCACCTAACAATCAGATACTTTTATCTGAAATATGAGGATGACCAAATTACCCAACGAATTGCTGAGCCCTATGGGCTGAAAGAATTTAAAGGCAGATGGTACCTGATTGCCAAAGACCAAAAAGACGACGCTATTAAGACATTTGGCCTGGACCGTATCCAGAACCTGGAGATTACCAGGAAACGATTTGACGCACCCAAGAATTTTAACGCTAATACTCTGTTTAAGAATTGCTTTGGCATTATCAATCCGACTGATGGAAAAGTTGAGAATATCATCCTGTCCTTCGACTCATTTCAGGGCAAATACATCAAGTCGTTTCCAATACACGGCACTCAACAAGTATTGATTGATAATGAAAAAGAGGTTCGCATTGGATTGGCATTAAATGTTACGCACGACCTGGTGATGGAACTTCTCTCTTATGGTGAAACGCTGGTCGTGATGAAGCCAGCAGGTCTTAGAAATACAATTCGCGAGGTCGCTAAAAAAATTTTAGCATCACATCGCTAACTAAAACATAACTTTTTGGCCGGGATATATCGGGGATATATCCAACCAACCCTCCCGGTGAACCAATTTTACATTACTTTTGTCTTTACTTCTTTAGGCGCTAAGCTACTGTTACTGATTAACGCTTACTGAATTACTTGAATTTCTGGGGCTGACCGGTTTTGACAGGATGTGTGAATCCGTGCACCAGCATGCAAGCTCATGAGGGTAGAGCTTTGAACACTGCTCTCACAATCTACGTGGCGAGACAAACTACGCCATGGCTGCTTAATCTGACCTAAGGTTGGATTAGCTTACCCCGACTATGTTGGGGGGCCATCATCGCCCGGTACCTCTGTTTTGCGGGTGCCGGATATGCGGTGTCGATCAGCAAAACTGGGCCGTTGCGTGTTGCGCGCATCTGTCGAGAAAAAAGCAACTACGGAAATGTTTAGGCTGTTGCCTGCCTTGCATTGTCCGCCGTAGTCCCGACTTGTCGGGACGAAGGAGGACGTTTCCCCACAATCAAAGTCAACTAAGCATGTAGAACGTACGCTTTTATCTTCTCTGGACCAGGGTTCGATTCCCTGCAGCTCCACGTTAGCCTGTTCCCAAATGGACGGGCTATTTTTTTATCACTCCTTTGCTTTTAAATTGGGACAAACTTGGTGATCAGTAAGTGGTAATCAGTATTCGGAGGTCGGTAATCAGTAATTCAGTGATCGGTGATCGGTAAATGGTGTCTTGTATTGAATACTGATTACCGGTTACCGAT
>JAYWDR010000376.1:0-4300 GCA_043779735.1 Cyclobacteriaceae bacterium
AATAAAATCGTATTCAACAAATTCGCCGACATCATGAATGGACAGCACCATGAAATAGAGCCGGAGACGTTAAGGCTTGCCAAGATTTTATCCAGCTAAGCGGGCAGAGAATTGGTTGATTGAATCTCATCCTGAAAATAAGATTGAGACAGATGACAGAGTGTACTGTAGGCATTGACATCGGAGGCACAAATACAAAAGTGGGTATGGTCGACCGCAATGGCAAGTTGTACCACCATACAAATATCCTCACGGCCACCTTTGAAGAGTCCGATGACTTCTTCCATGCGATGGCCAATGCCGTCCGGGAAGCGATCCATTTTCTTCCTAAAGAAGCAAGAATGGTAGGCATTGGGGTAGGCGCTGCAAACGGAAATTACTACAAAGGAACCATTGAGCGGGCCACCAACCTCAAGTGGAAAGGAATATTACCACTCGCCAGGCTGTTCAAGGATGAATTTGGAGTGCCCTGCATCCTCACCAATGATGCCAATGCGGCGGCGGTGGGAGAAATGATTTATGGCCATGCTAAGAATATGAAGGACTTCATCGTGATCACCCTGGGGACGGGTCTGGGCAGTGGCATCGTATGTGGTGGCTTGCTCCTAAATGGTCACCACGGCATAGCCGGTGAACTTGGACATACCTCCGTCAACCCAAATGGGCGCTACTGCAACTGTGGCAAAAGAGGTTGCCTTGAAACCTATGCCTCTGCAACAGGAATTAAGAGAACGGTGTACAAACTTATTGCTGACCACCTGGAGCCCAGTGAACTGCGCGGCATAAGCTTCGAAGATCTTAACACCAAAATGATTTCAGAGGCCGCACATCGTGGTGACATCGTGGCAAAGGAGGCCTTTGAATACACCGGCAGGATATTAGGAATGAAGCTTGCAGATACAGTCGTCCACACTGATCCTGAGGCTATATTTCTATTTGGGGGCTTGGCACAGGCAGGAGAGTTGATCTTCAACCCTACTCTCTATCACATGGAGCAAAACCTGATGCCTCTCTTCAGAGGTAAAGTAAAACTGTTACCTTCCGCCTTGGAAAACCAGGCTGCAGGTATTCTGGGTGCCAGCAGCCTGGTGTGGGACTTTCTGGAGAAGCAAAAGGTTCATGTAGCGTAAGGTGATACAACGTAAACAGATCAACACGTCAACACCTTATTCTACCTTAATCCCCAGATTATCGCCCAGCAACGAAAACTGTTCAAACCAGACTGCATTTGATTCCGCCGGCTTGCGTTCTTTGTATTCGAGTGACATCTCGAAATAGAGATTCTGACTTAAATAAAGGTTAGGCTCCAGTGTAAATTTCTCAAGGATCGGAAAGAGGCGGTTAAAACGCTGAAGCCTCTTTGTATTTGTATTCTCCGCACGAATGCGAAGCAATTCTTTGTAGATACTCTCTCCCGCAATCCGCTCCACTTTTCCAGGATCTTCAATCTTCAAACTCCAGCGGTCCAGCTCACCCACGATTCTCTCCAGGGTTTTAATATTGATCCTGTCAGGTTGAAAGCACTTTATCAAATCGGCGTTGAGAATATACTCAAAGGTAGTCCTGTAGGCCTTTGGAATGGGAATGTCGTTGTTGGATAGCGCATTCATCAACGGGTAGTCACGGTTGTAAGTCCGACGCAGGGAGCTCTCAATGTCCTCCAAGCCTTGCCTGGCAATGGTATCTAATATCTTGCGCTTCTCTTCCTTGAACAGCGACCAGATAGAATATTTTTCCGGTCCAAAATACGTTTGCATAATGCTGATTACATCGCCAAGGCGGCCGTCTTCAAAGGCATTGACCATCCGAAACTGCATGCTGGCAAAGTTGTCAAATTCGATATCAAGGGATAGATTTCCAATCAAGTCATGTTTGCCCAAATAAATAACGGCAAAAGAAAATCTCTTCTCAGACCGTGTGACTAACGACCTTACCTTTGTAACACCCAGCACTAACTTTTGTTCGCCGGCCTCTTTCTTCACAAAGAACTCGTTGGTTGCCTGGTAGTTAAACAACGGCAGATTTTCTGGTTCTTCTTCAAAAATTGATGACACCGCATAGTGCATTCCCACACGAATCAGGTTTGTCTTAGAGGGCAAGACTAATTTACGATACACGTTCGCGCCGTTCTCATATACAGGGACGTTGCTGGGTGCTTGTTCCAACCGCATCAGAAATTCTCCTTCAAGGTCTTTATTTGTGAGCTGCCTGGACAGCTGAATAGCACGACAGGCGTATTGAATCACTTGCACGGTTTCTATACCCGAAATCTCATCAAAAAACCATCCGCAACTCGTATACATTAACATGGCATGACGCTGCAATTCCATCAGCCGAAGAGCTTTGTTTATATCAACATCAGCTACTGCATGCCCCTTCAAAAACCGCTTAACAGTCTCATCATTGCGTTTCAATATGACTTTTATGTATTCATTACGGGCTTCCCATGGGTCACGAAAATGCTTCTGTGCCTCCCGCTCAAATATTTCCGCCAACGTGTCGCGTAGCCAATCTAATGCCTCCCGCAGTGGCTTGCGCCATGCTTGGTTATACCCTGGTTTCCCTCCGTTGCACCCGCAATCATTGCGCCAACGCTCGATACCATGGACGCAACTCCATGAACTGTTTTCAATGATTTGTGTTTCAAAGTCTGGCGGGAACATCGCATTGAAGGCGGCATAGTTGGTAAGATTGGCATCATCGTATTTCTCAATATAGTCAAGGCAGAACGCCAACGCCATATCTCCGTGTTTGTGATGATGGCCGTAAGTTTCTCCATCTGTGGCGATGTTGACCAATTGAGGTGACGAGTCGCTATCGTCAAAAGAGCCTACGAGGCGTTCGGCAAATCGCTTACCATCAAATAGTAATCCATCGAAGGCTACACCCTGTGAAATATCACCATCGTAGAAAAAAAGCGTAATGCTCTTGCCGGAAGGCAGATTGCAGCGATAGGACTTTCTTGTATCCACGGTCTTATCATTCACGGTGGTCCAGTCCTCCGTTCCAATTTTCCGGGTTGCCTTCGCCTGCCGGGGTGCGAGAACAGTAAAGGCAATGCCTTGCTCCGCCAAAATCTCCAGCGATTCGGTATCTACTGCGGTCTCTGCCAGCCACATACCTTCCGGTTTGCGTTTGAATCTTCTTTCAAAATCACGAATGCCCCAGATGACTTGTGTTTCCTTATCACGGCGATTGGCCAGCGGCAGGATCATATGATTGAAAACCTGAGCCAGCGCTGAGCCGTGACCGCCAAAGTTTTCGATGCTTTCCTTGTCCGCCTCCAGCACCGCTTCATACGTAGCGATGTCATATAGCTCCATCCAAGACAATAAAGTGGGTCCAAAGTTGAAGCTTATACGTGAATAATTATTGCTGATATTCTTTATGATCCCTCCTACCTTGTCAAGGATGCGCGATGCTGTATTGGGCGCATAACATTCGGCGCTTATCCGTTCATTCCAATCGTGGTAAGGATGAGCGCTATCCTGAATTTCGATTACTTCCAGCCAGGCATTCTCGCGGGGAGGCTGGTAAAAATGACCATGGATACAGATGTACTTATTTTCTGGCAAGGCTATGTGTTTTGAAACGATACTATAGAAACTATTAGCTTAGACGATCTCTTGATGAAGTTTCAAAACACATACTGCCAACGGCGGAAGTGTTAATGATACCAGGAAGTCCTTACCGTGGTATTTTTCAGCTGAAGTTCTTATCAACGATTGATTCAGAAGACCGGATCCACCAAAAACACGATCATCAGAATTAAAAATCTCTTTCCACGATCCCTTTGCAGGCACTCCCACACGGTACAAATGTCTCGGTTGAGGCGTAAAGTTGCAAATGACAACCAGCGTATCGTCCGGATTGATACCCTTCCGCATGAAAATAATTACACTGTTCTTCCTATCACCATAATCTATCCACTCAAAACCCTTATTGTCAAATGGATACTGATGCAGAGCAGGTTCATCCACATACAGCTTGTTCACTTGTTGAATCAACTTCATGATACCTTTATGAAAGTCATTGGCTGTAAGGTGCCAATCAAGGCTTCTGTCGTGGTTCCATTCAGCTAACTGGCCAAACTCAGCGCCCATGAACAGCAACTTTGTACCCGGATGGGTAAACATGTATCCGTATAGGAGCCGAAGGTTAGCAAATTTTGTCCATTCATCTCCTGGCATACGGCCTATTAGCGATCCCTTCCCATGTACTACCTCATCATGTGAAAGTGGGAGCATGAAGTTCTCTGTGAAGGCATACATGATGCTGAAGGTGACATCATTTTGGTGAT
>JAYWDR010000377.1:0-4294 GCA_043779735.1 Cyclobacteriaceae bacterium
TGTGGAACTAATTATCCCTTGTGCGTGTAGGATTTTGGCCCATTCTCACGATTTTAACAAAAAATAACAGGGAACTTTGTTCCACTTTGTATGCCTATCTTGTTAATAGTGTTGACGTAGGACATTACGAAGGTGTTATGATTTCAAGAGTACCTATTTATATCAGTTTCCTTGTCATGGGGTGTCTGCCAGTGCTGGGCCAGCAAGCATTGGACAGTCTGGAAAAGAAATTAGCTACGGAGCCTAATGATTCCATCCGGTTTGGGATTCTCCTCAATCTTTCCAAAGAAGCCGAATTCTATGACTATGCCAAGTCACGGAAATACATGGAAAGTGCAAAAGAGACATCCGACAAAATAAACGCTGACTGGGCTAAAGGTGATTTGTATTTCAGGTTGGCGCTTCTTGAAACCATAGAGGGGGATTATGCAGAAGCTCTGGACTTCGACCTTCAAAGTTTAAAAATATTTTCAAATGGTAAAGATAGCTCTCAGTTGTTTAGAGCAATGAATGCGGTCGGTTCGGACTACCGTGACCTTGGTCAATATCAGGAGGCCTATTTTTACCTAACTCAAAGCTATCAGCTTGCCAGAAAGCACAAGACTCCCTCTTTAAAGGACTCGCTGGTCATGGCCATCTCACTTCACAACATCGGCACCGTTTTTACTGAGCTTGGCCAATTTGATATTGCCTTAAGTCACTTTCAGGCTTCCGCGAAACTAAGTGCTAAAATTCATGATGCCGAGGGGCCCGCGTACACCTATGATGAAACGGGGGAATTGTATCGGAAAAAAGGCTCCTTTGATTTATCAGAGAAGAATCTTTTGGCCGGCTTGCAAGAGGTGCGAAAACTAAGAATCAGAGTACTGATTGCTCGCATTCAGTCACATCTAGCCAATCTGTATCTTGATAAAAAAGACTACATAAGGTCTTTTCAATACTATGACTCTGTTCTTGTCCTTCAAACAGCTATCAATAACAGATATGGTCTTGCCGAATGTGAACTGGGAAAGGGTATGGTTATGTCGCGTTCAGGGAACTATGATGAGGCCCGGAGATTATATTCAAAAAGCCTTGCTACATCAAAAGAACTCAACGCACGCAACCTGGCATTGACCTGTTACAAAGAATTGTCAGCGTTGGCAGAAATTAAGAATGACTTCAAAAATTCACTTTATTATCTAAAGCAGCATGATGCATTGAAGGATAGTATCTTCAACAAAGCCACTATGGAAAAACTGTTCCAAAATCAGGTGCGGTTCGAAACAGAGAGTAAAGACAGTGAGATAGCGACCCTGCTTCAGTCTCGGACGCGACAAGCCTCTGAATTGCGAAGACAGGAGTTGGTAAGGAACATCCTGGTGATAGTAGCGGCTCTGTCCATTATTCTTCTATATAGTGTGTATAGAAGCGGTCGTAGACGGAAACGGATCAACCGGCTCTTGCTGGAGCATCAGCGGGAGATCAAAAAGAGAAGCACAGAGCTGGAGCAACTTAATCAGGTAAAAGACAAGTTTTTCTCTATCATCTCACACGATCTGCGTTCGCCCATGAATGCTCTGGGTAGCACGTTGGAGCTTTTGGAACAAAAGCATATCAGCCCGCAAGAATTTACAGAACTTACCCAAAGTCTAAAGACACAATTCAATCACACCCGAACACTGATCAACAACTTATTGGCCTGGACATTGCTCCAGATGGACAAGCTCACTGTTCAGTCTGAAAAAGTCTTCTTGCGTCAGAAAGTGGAGGAAAGTTTTACAGCCCTCCGCGACCTGTATCCAAAGGACATACTGATGGAGAATAACATTGCTGAAAACATTGTTTGTTTCGCTGACCCCAACATTGTCACCATGATCCTTCGCAATTTTATCTTAAACAGTATAAAGTTTACAGAAACCGGTGGCCGGATCTGGGTCAATGCATCAGAAATAGACCAAGAAATTACGGTGTCAGTCTCCGACAGTGGCATTGGGATTAAACCGGAGGTGAGGGAGATTCTCTTTGAAAAAGCCCCCCATTACAGTACCAGAGGCACAGCCAATGAGAAGGGGACTGGCCTTGGCTTGATCCTTTGTAAAGAGTTTGTGGAAAAAACCGGAGGTAAAATCTGGGCGGAAAGCGAAATAGGCAAGGGCTCAACGTTTTACTTTACACTCCCAAAAGCCTGAACTGCTAAACATCTTTTAAGAGATTAACTTCAGTAACGCAAGGCAATGTCTGCTCCTCATCGCCCACACGGTTATTCTGGGTTCTGAACAATGACCTATTCTGCCAATCTCATCCATTTTTCAATCCCTTGTCCGATAGTGCGAATCATCTCATTTGCTACCTTTTCATTTCTTGACAGGTTGCCTGAATAGCCGTAACTTTGAATTTTAGATCTGATGAGCGACACCATTCTTCACGAATGCGGGATAGCGTTGGTAAGGCTGCGCAAGCCCCTTTCCTACTACATTGAGAAATACGGTCCAACGTATGGGATGAACAAAATGTACATCCTGATGGAAAAACAGCATAACCGCGGTCAGGACGGTGCCGGTATTGCAAACATCAAAATAGATCAGGAGCCGGGATTCAGGTACATCAGCCGGTACCGTTCCATGAAAAGCCAACCTGTGGCGAGTCTGTTCAGGAAAATCGGGAAGAAATACAGCAAGGCCCAAAAGATAGGAAAAGAGAAATTCTGTGACGAAAAGTGGCTAAAACAACACGTGCCCTTCTCAGGCGAACTCTGGCTGGGTCACCTGCGCTATGGTACCCATGGTTTTAACAGCATAGAAAATGTCCATCCCTTTCTTCGCCAAAACAACTGGCGCAGCCGTAACCTGGTCATGGCGGGCAACTTCAACATGACGAATGTAGATGAGCTTTTTGACATTCTGGTTAATCTGGGGCAGCACCCAAAAGAAAAAGTCGATACGGTCACTGTCATGGAGAAAATCGGCCACTTCCTCGATGAAGAAGTGCAGCTGCACTTTGAAAAATACAAAGACCAGTTTACCAACAAGGAGGTCTCAGATATAATTGAAAATGAGATAGACCTGGCCCACATGTTGAAGAGGGCCTGTAAAGACTTCGATGGTGGTTATACCATGGCCGGCATGATCGGATCGGGGTCGGCGTTTGTGGTTCGTGACCCCAACGGAATCCGCCCTGCATAT
Organism: Cyclobacteriaceae bacterium; assembly: GCA_043779735.1. Taxonomy (GTDB): domain Bacteria; phylum Bacteroidota; class Bacteroidia; order Cytophagales; family Cyclobacteriaceae; genus ELB16-189. The sequence goes on from JAYWDR010000377.1 coordinate 3,165, forward strand.
TATTATGCAGATGAAGAGGTGGTGGTGGTGGCCTCTGAGAAGCCCGCCATTAAGACAGCTTTTAATATTGAGTACAACCAGATTGAAGAGATAAGACCTGGGCATGCACTCATCATCACTAAGAGCGGCGAATACGCTCAACATGCCATCGTACCGGCAGGTGAGAAAAAATCCTGCAGCTTTGAACGAATTTATTTTTCCAGAGGCAACGATCCGGATATCTATCGCGAGAGAAAGATGTTGGGTAAACTGCTCGTACCACAAGTACTGAACGCAATCAACTTTGACCTAAAGAATACGATCTTTTCTTACATACCAAACACGGCAGAAACAGCCTTCTATGGTATGATGGCCGAAGTGGAAAACTATCTGATCCGACGTCAAACAGAGGTGATCATCGATGGCAAACCCTCCATCGACTCGTTGGAGGACATCCTCTCCTTTCGTCCGCGGATAGAAAAAATAGTCATTAAAGATGCCAAGCTCCGAACCTTCATAGCCGATGATGACCATCGCGATGAATTGGTGGCCCACGTCTACGACACAACCTATGAGGTAGTAAAGCGCGACAAGGATACCCTGGTAGTGATCGATGACTCCATCGTGCGCGGCACTACTCTCGAGAAAAGCATTTTGCGACTGTTGGACCGCCTTGGACCTAAAAAGATTGTCATTGTTTCCTCTGCTCCTCAAATTCGCTTTCCTGACTGCTATGGAATAGACATGAGTCGGATGGGAGATTTTGTGGCCTTCCGCGCCGTCATTGAATTATTGAAAGAACAAGGCAAGGACTATCTTCTGGGCGAAGTGTATGAACAATGTCTGAGACCTTGGACGGATGATAAGCCGGTGAACTACGTCAAGAAATTATACGAACAGTTTACCTACGAGGAAATATCCGATAAAATTGCTGACATCGTGCGGCCAGAGAATATGAAGGCTGAATTAAAAGTAGTCTTCCAGACGGTAGACTGTCTGCATAAGGCCATCCCAAATCATTCAGGCGATTGGTACTTCACCGGAAATTACCCGACTCCAGGTGGCATGTTGGTGGCCAATAAATCGTATGTCAACTTTATGGAAGGACGGTTGGTGCGGGCATATTAAGCCCTGGGTTAGACTATCTTACA
>JAYWDR010000378.1:0-4290 GCA_043779735.1 Cyclobacteriaceae bacterium
GTCTTTCCAGGGATGATTCTTAGTTTCTCCTGTATTGGGTCAATTCGTTGCTTCACCATCTTTTTCTCCTTCTCCCGATCGGCCATTTCAAAAAACTTGACAATCAACGGTGGGCTCGTTTCCTCCTGGATTGCGTAGGGTTTGCTTCCCGCCAAAAGGTGCGCGTAAACCTGAAGGGTAAGAATCATCAGGTTTTTTGCCTCCTCCATTGAATATTTCCACAGATTCGCCGCCATGCCAATGCTGCAAAGGAAACGGACCAGGTCCCAGGAAGCGTATGTCAGTGCAGCTTCGTCAAAATCATTGATGTCAAAATAAGTCAAACCGTTTGCCGCACGGTAGCTGCCAAAATTTTCCAAATGCAAGTCACCACAAACCCAGGTCAAAGGTCCCTGGTTTAATTCAGCACGTAATGCCAGATCCTCGTAAAACAAATGACAGGTGGCTCGAAAAAAACTAAATTCATCACCGGCCATCAACTTGCATTTCAACTTACAGGTCAGCTGTTGCCGGGTCGCGTTAAATTCTTTCAACCTGATCTCAAGTGATTTCATTTCTTTCTTTCAAATGTAAATTTACCCTTTTTCAAAATCAATACGCACAAGAAAACTCACCCAGATAAATTAGGATTAGAGTGGACAGCCTTATATCTTGAAGTTTTAGTCCTGGTACCCTTTTGTAATTTACCATTCTAATTTGAGTTAAATACAATTCGAGGAAAAAATCCGACAATGGCAGGTAGAAATCTCAACACACCTTTTACGTCAATCAAACATTATCCATCATGAGCCGCTGGTCACTGGGTGGAAAAAAAGCGGTCGTCACTGGTGGCACCAAAGGGATCGGTCTGGCGATAACACACGAATTGCTGGATCTGGGCGCCGAAGTGTTAGTTGTGGCCCGCGGCACAAAATCCATAAAAACTAAGTTGTCTGGCAGTGCCAGACTCTTTCAACTTGAAGGAGATGTAACAGACGGCGACTTTCGCAGACAAATTCTTCAACACGTGAATACACACTGGGGCAAGCTGGATATCCTTGTTAACAACGTTGGCACTAACATTCGTAAGAAATTCGTAGAGTATACGGAGGATGAGTATCGAAAACTATTTGAAATCAATCTTTTCAGCCTGACGGCCCTGACCCAGAGGGCGTTTGAATTTTTAAAAAAGTCGGGGCATGCCAGTGTGATCAACATCGCCTCGGTGGCAGGTTCAATGGATGTGCAATCGGGGCCTCCGTACGGAATGACGAAAGCGGCTATCATTCAGCTCTCACGTCATCTCGCCGTGGAGTGGGCTCCATTTAACATACGAGTGAATACGATTTCTCCATGGTACATCCAAACTCCGCTTACCGAGCCGGTGCTCTCGCAGCCTGACAGGCTTGAAAAAATTCTGGCGCGCACCCCTGCAGGCCGGGTGGGGCGGCCGGAAGAAGTGTCAGCCCTTGTGGCATTTCTGGCCATGGACAAAGCCAGCTACATCACGGGTCAAAACATTATTGTAGATGGCGGAATGTCCGTGAAGGGTCTTTAACAATCAGCAGGTGATTTGAAAAGTCTTGCGCTTCCGGTAACTTTAAGTCATGCAAGTCACCGGAAGAAGTGGGTTTGGAAATCAGGTTCAATGGGGAATTTTCTTCACCCTCTGCTGCACCCTTTACCTCTTCTCCTGTTTGGAAAAAAAGAAAATCATTTCCGGCGTTTCCCTCGAATTGGCAATTGAAAGGAGGAGTGCCATCAGTCATCTCAAGTACGATCTCCTCTTTGACATACCAGCATCATCCAGCGAAAGCATTCAGGCCAAGGTCGAACTGAAATTTGATTTTAGCAATACTTCAGAGGCGTTGCTGCTCGATTACAGTGCGCCAGCCGAGAATATTAAGAAGATACGTGTCAATGATCAACCAGTCCCGATCGTTTATGAAAACGAACACCTTGTCTTAAAAAATAAATCCCTACTGGATGGTCCTAATCTTGTTGAGATTGAATTTATCGCCGGTGATGCCGCCCTCAACCGGAATGCGGATTATCTGTACACATTGTTTGTTCCCAGCAGGGCCTCCACTTGTTTCCCAAGTTTTGATCAGCCGGATCTGAAGGCGATTTACCAGCTTGAGCTCAACATTCCGAAAGACTGGCTCGCAGTGTCGAATGGAAAAAAGATCGGTGTTGACTCATCAGGCAACAAAAATCGTTACCATTTCAGTCCGACCAAACCTACCAGCACCTATCAGTTTGCCTTTGCGGCCGGGAGATTTCAACAAGCCTCTGATCCCACCTCGGGCATGACGCTCTACTATCGTGAAACAGACACAGCAAAAGTTGCCCGTAATCTCTCCAGGATTTTTGAATTGCATCGCGAGTCACTGTTATGGCTGAAAAACTATACAGGGATTGATTATCCATATGAGAAATTTGACTTCACATTACTTCCCGCCTTCCAGTTTGGAGGAATGGAGCACCCAGGAAATATTTTCTACCGGGAAAGCAGCCTCTTCCTGGATCCCTCTGCTTCCGTCATTGAGGAGATGAGTCGGGCAAGTCTCATCGCCCACGAAACAGCCCACATGTGGTTTGGGAACCTGGTCACCATGAAGTGGTTCAACGACGTGTGGCTGAAAGAAGTGTTTGCCAATTTCATGGCGGCTAAAATGGTGGACCCTGCTTTCCCGCAAATTAACCATGAACTTCGCTTCCTGATGGCACACTATCCTTCAGCGTATGACATTGACCGAAGTGAAGGCTCGCATCCCATCCAGCAGCCCCTTGACAACTTACAAAATGCAGGCAGTGCTTATGGCGCCATCATTTATCAAAAAGCTCCCATCATGATGCGCAATCTGGAATCACTCATGGGCCAAGAAAACTTTCAGCAAGGGCTGCGGGACTATCTCGCCGCCTATTCCTATGAAAATGCTACCTGGGACGATCTCGTAGACGCGCTGAAGAAACATACAGAGCAGGACCTGGAAGTCTGGGACAAAGCATGGATCAAAACTAAAGGTATGCCAGAGATTATCTATGCGGGGATGGCCAATGAAAACAAATTACGAGTTAACGTTGTCAATGATTCCCTAGGTGTTATTTGGCCACAATTCTTTCTCTTTCAGGTCGGGGATCATGGAAAGGAATACACCAGGGAAGTAAAAGTAACAAAGGGCGTGCCCTCACTTCTGGAAATCTCCGATACTCCGAAGCTGTCCGTTATCCCAAATTACAAGGGAAGAGGTTATGGATACTTTCGCGCCGATAGGCCAGACATCGATCATATGCTTGAAAGTATCAACTCATTGCACGACCCGGAGGCCCGGGCAGGTATCTGGCTCAATGTTTGGGAATATGTGCTGCGAGGTGAATTGGACCCTTCAACTATTTTGCAAAAACTCATATCAACAATCGAGAAAGAAAAAGATCCGCTCATACTGGAATACGCTACCGATAAAATTGGACGTATTTTTTGGCAGTTCATCACGCCGTCACAACGCTCTCTCGTAAGTAAACAATTGGATATCGCCTTAAATGAAAAAATGGTCCTTGAAAAGGATATTTCCTGCAAGCGTATCTTATTCAATTGTTATGTGAATGTTGCGCTCAGTGCCGATGGGATTAATAATCTCAGAAAACTCTGGAGGAATGAAATTACTCTGGGCCTTGAACTTTCAGAGAACGATCATGTTCAACTCGCCTATGCGCTGGCAGTAAGGCAGGCTGATGGACATGAGACTATTTTGCAGGAACAAATGACTGCCATTACAAACCCGGATCGCAAAGCTGAAATGCAATTTATTATTCCTGCGCTTTCTTCAGACGAACAGGTGCGTGACAACTTCTTTGAAAGCCTGAAGAAAAAAGAAAACCGTACTCATGAACCGTGGGTGCTACAGGCACAGCGTTTCCTGCAACACCCTTTGCATTCTAAGACAGCCACGAAATACCTGCGTCCCAGCCTTGATCTGCTGGAAGAAATGCAACGTACGGGGGATATCTTTTTTCCAAAGGGCTGGCTTGATGCGACTTTGCAAGAATCCCAGTCTGCCGAAGCCGCTGGCCTGGTGAGAGACTACCTTAAGCAAAACAGAGGCCTCCGCTCCGATCTGAGAAACAAACTCTTGCAGTCCTCCGACATGCTATTCCGAGCAGAACAAATCGTACAAAAAAGTGAGACGGCTAAGATCAAGTGAATAGGTGGACCGTTCTTGTTCATAGGGTTCGATACTCCCTTGTCTCGGCCCCGAACACGTTGGCGAAGACAATACTGCTTCGCGCACCGCATAAAAAGATTAAGTT
>JAYWDR010000379.1:0-4267 GCA_043779735.1 Cyclobacteriaceae bacterium
TGCCCGCCTGGGGCGCCGCCAATTCAAACGTAGCTTTGTCCGATTCCAATTCGGCAATCACCTCGTCCATCTTGACAGAATCTCCGTCCTCCTTAGTCCAATTGGCAATGGTCACCTCGGAGATTGATTCTCCCACGGTAGGCACTTTTACTTGAAAAGCCATAAGTATTGTGGTTAATGGTGATAGTTAGCAGCTGTTGATCTACAATTCAAACGCCTGTGTGACAATTTTCTCTTGTTCGGCCTTGTGCACTTTGGAATACCCAGTGGCAGGCGAAGCGCTCGCCTTTCGTGAAACAAATTCCATCTCTTGCTTCGGCATCATCCTTTGAATAAAGGACAGTGGACCCATATTCGCCGGCTCTTCCTGCACCCAGATAACTTTTGCACCCTTGTATTTTTTAAAGATATTCTTCAATTGAGTTTCGGGAAATGGATAGAGCTGCTCCAGCCTCACAATGGCTGCATCTTTGGTCTTTCTTTTGGCCTGTGATTCCAACAGATCATAGTAGATTTTTCCAGAGCAAAGAACCACTCGGTTCACATCTTTTACCACTGCCGCTTGATCATCCAGCACCTCCTTAAATGATCCGCTGATAAATTCCTTTACTGGCGAAGCAACCGCAGGATGTCGCAACAAAGACTTTGGCGAGAATACAATGCAGGGTTTGCGGAAGTGCCAGGTCACTTGTCTCCTTAACAAGTGAAAAATATTGGCGGCCGTTGTCGGGTTGGCCACGATCATGTTATTCTCAGCAGCTAATTGAAGGAATCGCTCAGGCTTGCAGCTAGAATGCTCCGGGCCTTGCCCTTCATAGCCATGTGGCAGCAACATGACCAATCCATTCATCCGCTGCCATTTTGATTCAGCACTGGAAATAAACTGGTCAATCATCACCTGGGCGCCATTCACAAAGTCACCAAACTGAGCTTCCCACAAAACCAATGCGCGGGGTGTTGACATCGCATAGCCATACTCAAAACCCAATACACCAAATTCTGACAGCAGCGAGTTATAAATATGAAACGGCTGTTGGTCTTTATGGATATGATCTATACAACAATACGGTTCATTGGTATTGGCGTCAAAGAAATAGACATGTCGATGCGAAAAAGTGCCTCGCTTAACATCCTGCCCCGACATGCGCACCGGCACACTTTCAGCGAGAAGTGATCCGTAGGCTAGCAATTCAGCCTCCGCCCAGCCTAGAATTTTCGTATCAAAAAACGCCGTCTTACGATCCTTAAGTAGTTTTTCAATCTGCTTAAGAGGCTTAAATCCTTCAGGAATACTGGTGAGCGCTTTGGCCACTTTATCAAGTGTCGCTTGCTTGATTCCCGTCTCCGGACTCAGATCGAAATCCTCCGGCTTCGCCTTCTGCATCTTGTCCCACTCTTCCTCTACCTTTTGGGTCTTGTAAGGAACAGGCTTTTGCTTCACTTCATTAAGCCTATCCTGCAATTGGCTTCTGAAATTTTTGTCCATTTCATCTGCCAGTGCTGCATCCACATCTCCCTGCTCTATCAATTTCTTAACATACACTTCGCGCGGATTGGGATGTTTTGCAATGAGGTTGTAAAGTTGGGGCTGCGTGAACTTTGGTTCATCACTTTCGTTGTGACCATGCCTGCGATAACAGACCATGTCAATGTAAATATCTTTACCGAATTTCTGCCGGTACTCCACCGCGAGTTTGGAACAGAAGGTGACTGCCTCCGCGTCATCACCGTTCACATGAAGCACTGGGGCGTCTACAATCTTGGCAACGTCCGTACAATAAATCGCGGTGCGTGCGTCTTCATAGTCCGTTGTGAATCCAACCTGGTTATTGATCACAAAGTGAATAGTACCGCCGGTGGAGTAGCCTTCCAAGCCTGACATTTGCGCTACCTCATACACGATGCCCTGACCTGCGGCCGCTCCATCACCGTGTATCAGGATAGCCATCGCCTGGGTCATGTTACTTTTATATTCATCATCAATTTGCCCTCGTGTATAGCCAATGACCAGCGGGCTGACGGCTTCAAGGTGCGATGGATTCGGTGTCAACTTCACATAAATCTTGTTGCCAGAGGGTGTCTCAATATGACTGGCGTAGCCAAGGTGATACTTTACATCCCCATCACCCATGGTCAGGTCAGGATTGAGATTCCCCTCAAACTCTGTAAAAATCTGCTCGTACGTTTTTTCAAGAATGTTCGACAACACATTGAGTCGACCTCGATGGGCCATGCCGATTACAACTTCCTTCACACTTAATTCGGCCGCTTTATTGATAATGGTATGAAGCGCCGGGATGGTGTTTTCGCCTCCCTCCAGTGAAAACCTCTTCTGACCTAAAAATTTAGTGTGAAGAAAATTCTCAAAGACCACAGCCTCATTCAGCCTGCCGAGAATATCCTTTTTCTCATCCAACGAGGGATTGTATTGATAATATTCCTTTTCGCACTTCTGAATAAACCAGTCAAAAATTTCCTGGTTACGGATATACCCGTACTCAAATCCGATAGTGCCAACATACACTTTATTCAGCTTCTCGATAATCTTGCGCAGGGTGGTACGCCCTAAGGCAATTTCCACCCCGACGTCAAATTCCGTATCAAGGTCGGCGTCCGCAAGTCCATACGATTTATGATCCAGCGAAACATTGTGATCCCTTCTTTCACGTATCGGGTTTGTATTTGATTTCAGGTGCCCGCGGGAACGATAGGCATGGATCAATGTGCGTACCTTTGTTTCCTTGATAGAGGTGCCATCATCCGGAACACTTAAATGACCTTTGTCGCCAAAGCGCAGCAACGAAAAGTCATAACCCTCAAAAAACTTCCTCCAGGTATCATCTACCGAAGCTGGGTCACTTTTGTAATTTTTATACAGTTGGTCCAGATAGCCTACGTCGGCATTCGAGATATACGAATAGTTGTCCATAGCGCTGGGGTAAGTAAACAAATGTATACTGTGGTCAATTGATTAAGAAATCTAATACTCGCTTATTCAATTATTATATTTAGGGGTCCTTTGCCGAACCTTTTGCCATAACCATTGTCAAAAAGGCAAAATCCATTACCTTTGCAATCCTTTAAAAAACGGACGAGTTCCAACCTTTAAAAACGAAGAAAAATGGCAGTAAAAATCAGGCTGGCCCGCAGAGGCCGCAAAAAACTGGCAAGATATGACGTGGTAGTTGCCGATGCCCGGTCACCGCGGGATGGGAAGTTTATCGAAAAGATAGGCACCTATGATCCCCTTACGGTACCTGCTACCATCGTTATTAATGAAGACCGTGCTTTTAGCTGGCTTATGAATGGCGCCCAACCCTCTGACACGGTAAAGGCCATGCTTTCCTATCGTGGCGTGATGATGAAAAAACACCTCCAGATAGGGGTGGTTAAAGGTGCTATCTCCCAGGAAAAGGCTGATGAGAAACTGGCCGAGTGGAAGAAGGTGAAAGACGAAAAAATCCAGTCGAAGCGTGAAAACGTTTCGAAAACCAAGCAAGATGCTGCTAAGGCCCGCAAAGAAGCCGAAGTGAAAATTAAGGAAGCCCGTACTGAGGCAATCCGTAAGAAATCAGAAGTAATAGCCGCCACGCCGGTAGCCATTGAAGCTGAGCTTGAGGCTTCACCAGTTGTCGTTGAAGCTGCAGTTCAATCTGCTCCTGTTGCTGTTGAGGCTGGCCCTGCCACCGAAGGTGAGGCACCAGTCGCAGAACCACAGGCTTAATTGTATAATGATCTTGACAATACCAACGCGACTATCGTGTTGGTATTTTTGTTTCTACGATGGAGGTCAGTGAATGTTTTAAGATCGGCTACGTGGCCAAATCGCATGGACTGAAGGGAGAAGTCACCATCGTCCTGGGAAATGAATGTCCTGATCTGAAAACATTACGATCTATCCTGATCGAAGTAAGAAATCAGTTGGTTCCTTATTTCATTAACTCAGTATCATTAAAAGGTGATAAGGCCTTTGTAAAACTCGATGACGTACACTCTGTAGAAGTTGCACATGCGCTGAAAGGAAGCAGTCTGTTTCTGCCATTGCGCGAACGACCCACGCTCGTGCGCGGAGAATTTTATAACGATGAAGTGGTTGGATTTGAGGTGGTCGATGATTCAAAAGGCGCATTGGGTTGCGTACAGGAGGTTTTACAACAAGGGCCCAACCGCCATCTGATCATTTTTACACATGCGAAAGAAATAATGATCCCCGTCAACGGCCCGTTTATCAAGTCGATAAACAAGACCAAAAAGCGAATATCTGTAG
>JAYWDR010000380.1:0-4267 GCA_043779735.1 Cyclobacteriaceae bacterium
CCACCGAGTGCTGGGAAATCATTGCACAATCATTGGTGGTAAAAAAGAGCATTCATATATACAATGGGGCCTTCGGTGGAAAATGGTACGACTACACACGTAGGTTGAGACCCGACGCTCAGGCTATTTCATTTGACCTTCAGAAAGAACTCAATCCAAAGGAGTTGGCCTTCAGGGACGGTGAAGTCATCTGCCTTACGCAAAACGAAACTTCAAATGGTACGCAGGTTAGCAACACGATCATCGCTTCCATAAAAAAAAACCATCCAGGCCATCTGTTGGCTGTAGATGCTACTTCATCCATGGCGGGCGTTTACCTTGACTTCAACGCGGCAGATGTCTGGTTCGCATCCGTACAAAAGTGCTTTGGACTTCCCGCAGGCCTTGCGTTGATGATTTGTTCACCCTATGCACTTGAACGAATGAAGTCCATCGGTGAGAAAGAACACTACAACAGTCTTTCATTCATACACCAGATGATGGAGAAGTGGCAGACCCCCTTTACGCCAAATGTCCTCGGCATCTACTTGTTAAAACGTGCATTGAAGATCATGGACAAGATCAAGCGGGTCGATCAAAAGACAAACAGTAGGCAGAAGGGCTGGATTCGTTTCTTTCGAAATTCAAAAAATCTCAAACTTCTGATCAGCCGTCAAGAGGTGATGTCCAAAACTGTGCTTACCGTCAACGGAAGTCCTAAATTAATTAAGATGGTCAAGGCCATTGCCCGTAAAAGAGGGCTCTTGCTTGGGGAGGGATATGGAGAACTGAAAGAAGCGACCTTTCGCATAGCAAATTTTCCTTCTATCAAAAAAAGGGAGATTCAAAAACTGATGGAGGTTCTTCGGCCTTATCTATAAACCTAACGTATCCTTCCTGTCCCTTTCGGCATTACTCCCTCCTAACCACTCAGTCCCATATACCAGACATGATGTCTTAGTAGATTGAATAATTTCTATGATCTTTCAATCTTTATTGCGTTATTTAGCCCCGAAATGCAGGTAAGGTTCAACAAAGCTTTAAAGTTAACTGCGCTCCTTCTTCTCACCCTTGAGTTCATGGCGCCCGCGGACCTGATGGCCAAGAATGCGGGGGATGAGGAAAAGGTGCAAGTGGTGAGCGCCGAGCCATTTCAAAACCCTCTTTTTTCAGCATTCATTGAGGAACTTTGTGAAAATGAAGAAGGGAAGGAAGAAATCAATGACTTTCTCACCGGTGGGGATTTTGTGTTGCCCATTAACAATTTGTTTCGAATAATACCGGTTGACCCAACTGCGTTTATCACCTCTCTACTCCAATTCGGTACACACCCTCCGCTTTTCCGGCTTCTTTGTAAATTAGTGATCTGATTTTAAGGGCTTCAGGGATTGATGTGTTGAGTCAATCCTAATTTGTCATTGGCGTAATGTCAATGGCGGCTTCAGTTTCACTTATCTCATTTCTTATTCATGTCCATACTACTTTTCAAATCGACTCTTTTTATTGCGTTGGGTATTTTTGTCCTACCCAAAAAATGGAAAGGCTATGTGAATCTTATCCCCACCCTGCTTCTTATTGGAGTGACCACAGGGTGGGCGTTCGAAGCATGGAGTTCAGGAATTCCTGTTCAGGTCCAACTGCTGGATTCCTACTGGAGTGGAAATCTTGTATTTGTGATCGACCGAATCAGCGCTTTCTTCATTTTGATTATTAACCTCACTTGCCTTACAGGCGCTATTTATAGCCTGGGATACCTCACCCCCTACCTGGAAAAAAAGAGTGAGATCTCTATTTCCATTCACCTTTTCTCGCTAGCGGGTCTGCATTTCGCCATGCTCAATGTGGTGATGTTGCGCGACGCTTTTGCCTTTCTCGTTGCGTGGGAGATGATGTCATTATTTTCTTTCATGCTGGTAATTTTTGAGGGGGAAAAAGAAACAACGCTTAAAACCGGCATCAACTATTTGATTCAAATGCATATGTGCTTTGTGTTGCTCTTGATAGGATTTCTCTATGTGAGCAGAGTCACGGGGAACTTTAGCTTTGACGCATTGAATCTCTATTTTTCAGAGCATAACAATCTCTGGCTCTTTATGCTTTTCTTTCTGGGGTTTGGCATTAAGGCAGGGTTTATTCCACTTCACAGTTGGCTGCCTTATGCACACCCGGCGGCACCATCGCATGTGTCCGGGGTGATGTCGGGGGTGATGATAAAGATGGGCATCTATGGAATCCTTCGTGTGCTTACCAATGTACAAAGCCAATTTCTTGAAATTGGGTTTTTTATCCTCTCCATAGGTATTGCCACGGCCCTTACCGGAATTTTGTATGCCATTTTTCAAAAGGATATTAAGAAAACTTTGGCCTATTCAAGCATCGAAAATATTGGAATCATAGGAATGGGCATCGGATTGTCTTTTCTTGGCAAAGGTCTTGGCAACGATTTACTGGCCACGTTGGGATTAGCCGGCGCGCTGCTGCATATAGTTAATCATTCACTCTACAAATCCTTGCTCTTCTATTCTGCCGGAAATTTGTATTACGCCACCCATACCCGGGACCTTAATAAACTCGGTGGCCTGGCAAAGTTAATGCCCTATACGTCTGCTTTTTTTATGATCAGTTCGCTGGCTATCTGTGCCGTGCCCCCGCTCAATGGTTTCATCTCAGAGTTCCTATTGTATATAGGCGTTTTTGAGAATATCATCCTGAGCGACTTTAATGGTTCTCTTCTTAATCTGGTCATTCTCCTAAGCTTAGTGGTTATTGGAGGATTGTCGGTATTCGCATTTACCAAGACATTCGGATTGGCATTTTTGGGGAGCAGAAGAAATTCGGAACACACGGTAATCAGGGAGGTGCCGTTCATCATGCGTATTTCTGGCTTTATCATTTTACCTATTATGTTCTCGGTAAGCTTTTTTCCCGGTTTCTACCTGGCAAAAATAGCTACCATCGCCTTTTCGTTCAAGAATCTTGGGCTATCAGAAGCGGTGATTCAGTCTTCTTCGGATACCATGCAGTATATCGGTATGGGAAACATGGCGGTGATCGTTGTTTTTTTCCTGATCATGATTGTCAAGCGATTGGTCCAGTCAAGAGTACAAATCGCATCGGGGGCCACCTGGGGCTGTGGATACACAGCAGGCGATTTTAGACATCAATATACTTCCACTTCCTATGCCGACAATGTTCGTGAACTCGTTGGACCTTTGGTTGCCATCGAAGGAAAGCACACCTCCTTTGAAGAGAAGGAAATATTTCCCAAGCCACGAACCTTTGCTACTCACACGGAAGACCTGATAGAAGAAAAAGTGATAATGAAGCCAGTGCTTTATATAACCCGCGAATTACCAAAAGCCGGATGGGCGCAGAGCGGGATGATCAATCATTACCTGGTCTACCCTTTGGCATTTCTGATCATTATTGGCTTGATGACATTATTAGGATTATTCTAACAGCGATCGAATGATCATAGTATTCAAAATTGCCCTGCTTCTTACCTTCGGGATGTTCGCCATTCCGAAAAAGTGGAAGTATTTGCTGGCCCTGGCATTGCAAGTGATGATCATAATCCCAACCACCTCGTGGGCCTTGCAGGTTTTAAACAATGACACGATCACTTTCGATTTTGGCGTGAGCACCTGGAGCGGGCCCATTCAATTAACTATTGATGCACTCAGCGCCTATTTTATACTGATCATCAACCTTATTTGCCTCTGCGGAATGATTTATGCCAGTGGTTATTTGAAACCTTATCTTCCCAAAAAACGAGCGGTCTTTATATCACTTCACCTTTTTAGTTTTGTTTGGCTTCATGGCGCCATGTTGCTGGTGGTTTCCATGCGCGATGGAATTGCTTTTCTCCTAGCCTGGGAACTCATGTCCCTCTTCTCGTTCATTTTAGTCATTTTTGAAGCACAAAAAGAATCAACCCTGAAAACGGGTATAAATTATCTTCTGCAAATGCACTTGAGCTTTGCATTGATAATGCTGGGATTTCTTTTAGCCGCCGATCAAACCGGTGATCTGAGTTTTGGAGGAGTGGGGAAATTCTTTGCACAAAATCCAAACACCCCGCTATTCCTCGTATTTCTTTCAGGCTTTGGCATCAAAGCCGGCTTTATTCCTTTTCACTCCTGGTTACCGCGTGCCCATCCAGCGGCACCATCGCACGTGTCGGGTGTCATGAGCGGCATCATGATCAAAATGGGTATTTACGGGATCTTCCGCATCACTTCCATGATTCAGAGTGATTTGATGACGATAGGAATCATTGTGTTGGCTG